>JBBRHJ010000016.1:0-29672 GCA_038222885.1 Bacteroidales bacterium
TGGTGGTTGGTTAGTGGCTGTAGGTCAACCAATGGGCCAGTTTTATGGTTTTAGAGCTGACGGTGTTTATGCTTATGATGAATCAAATGCCTATACGCCCGATTTTAAAACTCGCTTAACACCTGTTTTTCAACGCGATGAGAACAATAATGTAGTTATGACATCTGGCTTGAAACCGATACTTTTAGGGTATAGAAATTCTGAGGGAACAGATTATGTAGGTACACCAAGTAAATTGAGTTTTGGTACAGCTGGTACGATGTTAGGTGGTGATTTGATTCTCAATGATTTAGATGGGAATGGTATTATTGATGACAAAGATCGTGAAGTGCTTGGTAGTGGATATGCAAAATGGTTTGGATCATGGACAAATTCCATCAATTACAAACAATTTTCTTTAGATTTTAGTTTTTATGGAAGTTTTGGAAATCTGATTTATAATAAGTTAACCGCTGATATATCATCTTTAGGTAACTTTAATTTAACTCCTCCACCTTACGGAGTGTTAAATACTTGGGCTCATCCAGGTCAAATTACTAATATAGCACTGGCTTTTGGCGATAAAACACGTTATGCACGCAATCAGCAACTGCATATTACCACCAACGATTTGGAAGATGGATCTTTTATTAGACTTCGAAATGCGCGCTTTGCATACAATTTTGATAAATCTTTACTGCAAAAATTGTCTATTACGAGTTTGTCGTTATATATATATTCTAATAATCTTTTTACATGGACAAATTATTCGGGTTTCGATCCTGAATTAGGGGGAAGTATCCTTAATCCAGGTGAAGATTCAGGTCGTTTCCCAAAGAAAAGAGAGTTTGGTATTGGTGCTAACATAATTTTTTAATGCAATGAGAAATAGAATAATAAATATAAAACTTCTGCAATTAATTGCAGCAATAATAGCTGGTTTTTTATTCAATTCTTGCAATAGTTTTTTCGAAAAAGAGCCTATTACAGCTCTTTCGTCCGCTCAATATTTTAAAACAGCTCAGGATGCTAATACAGCCATTGCAGGCATGTATGATGCATTACAAAACACAATGGAGGGTAATTATTTCTATTGGGGCGAAGTGAGATCCGACAATGTAATGGGAGCCGTAAGTAATGGTGATAAGTCCTTGTTAGGTAACGCAATAAATGCGACACATGTTACTGCTAACTGGTCCGATTTATACAAAACTATTTCAAATGCAAATTTTGCTATAAAATATATTCCTGGTATTTTACCTGTTTCCTCTGCTTCTGTGATAAACAATCAACTCGGACAGGCTTACACTACCCGTGCACTGATGTATTTTTATGCAATTCGTATTTGGGGGAGAGTTCCTTTAATTATAGAACCTTACGAACAATTAGAAGGTCAAGTAATGTATCATCCCAGATCAAGCGTCGATTCGGTAAAAGCTCAAATTATTCGTGATCTTGAATTAGCGATAACACTTTTTGGAACTACTTCTGTTTCATCTCCTTACTACTTTAATGCGGCCTCAGCTCATGCCATTAAAATGGATGTATATATGTGGTTCAAAGAATATGATAAAGCAGTAGTTGAATCAGATGCTATTATTTCAATGAATAAATATACATTAGCAACAAACGAAACTGAATGGAAAACAATCTTTTTGACACCTGCTGCATCTAAAGAAACCATATTTACTATTTATTGGGACTATGTGAAAGATGGACAAAATGTAATGGCATTAAACTTCGGTACAGCCGATAGATCTTCTCAATATAAAATGCGTAACGAAGTTTGGGATACACTCATTTTACGGAAAACGGATAAAAGATTAGCCATGATGATTGATACCCTGGAGTATACTTACATTGGAGTAATTAATCAGGCTTCCCTAACTACTGCTTCTTACGATGTGATTCCAGGAGTAGTGAATTGTAAATTCTTGGTCTATGACCCTGTTAAAAATCCGAATAGAGGCAAAAGTGGTGGATATATAATTCCTCTATGGCAAGCCTACAATGTTAAAGTTCCACTTTATCGTTTTGCAGGGCTTATGTTGTTACGTGCTGAAGCACTTGCCAATATTGGTGGTGATGTTAATATGCAGACAGCCAGAGATATTATTAATGCGGTGAGAAGTAGAATGGGTTATATGGCAAGAGCAACTATTACAAATACAGCTAATACTCCTTCATTGGTAAATGCAATTTTGACTGAACGTAGAATTGAACTTTGGGGCGAGGGGGTTCGATGGTTCGATTTGGTTCGTAACAATATGGTTAATACTGTTATGGATCCAATATTACTACCAAGTGGATTTGGGAATACCGATAAAATTTTATGGCCATTACATTCCAGTGTGTTTGAAGCAAATCCATTGCTAAGAGGCGATCAAAATCCGGGTTATACACAAAATTAAAAGACAACTCTAACAGGTGGGCTGTCAAAAATTAATATTTAGAAGAAATAATTTTCGTTCTGATTTTTTTGAATTGCCTCCAGCTTTAGCTGGAGGGCTTAAAATTGAATTTGACATTGGCTCTAGCCAAATTCTTCTTTTACAACATTTTGGCTAAAGCCCTGTTGCTCTTATTATCATTAAGAATGGGCTAAATCCCAATCCAATTCATACTTATCGCAATTCTATTCATGCATTTTAAACTTGTTTTGGAACGAAGATTTTAAAACCAAACAGTTAATTTTTGACAGCCCACCTAACAGGTTTCTAAAACCTGTTAGGTGTAAGCACTAAACTTTTAAAAAAACTAACAGATGACAAAAAGCTATATAAATAAATTCTTTGTAATGGGCTTGTTGAGTTTAATTATAACTGGCTGCAACTTGTTTGGTTTGGAATTACAAGAAAACTATAAATACGACAGCTCAACCTTTGATCCAAAAGTTGATAAAACAGTATTAGAATATATGAAGAGCGATCCTGCACTTTTTTCGTCGATGCTCGAGGCGATTAAATGGGCTGAGATGGAAGAAGAGTATAATAAACCGAATAGAACTTATATTCTTTTGACTAACAGGGCTTTGATGGACGAAGAGTATCTACCAACAAATCCAAAAATTCCTTTGGGAAGTTATTTTGCCTGTAATAAAATTTCAAATCCAGTTTATAACCCTTTAGATGTAAATACAGGACCAGCTACTATTGTACCCGATAATTGGAAGGCATACCCGAAAGAAAAAGTAAAAGCATTTTTAAAATATCATATTATGCTCGGTCTTAATACTTGGAAATCAGCTCCAAGTACACAGGAATGGTTTCGTACTGCGGCTTATGTTGAGGGATTGGGCGATTCATGTTTGATATGTTTCAGCGTAAGATATGATCGTACTACACCCATGGGTTTTAATAACTATTCGGCAACAATAAACACATCAACATTTAGTAATGGTCCACGTAGAGGAACTACTAACCCAAAATACAGTGCCATTGAATGTACAAATGGAATTGTGCATGTGTTGGACGATTATTTATTACCACCGTATATGGATATTATTAAAGCCAATAACTTTAAAGTTAACTAAGTATTTAATCAATAGGCATTTTAATAATATATTGTTGATTTTTACGATTGCAAGTTTTTCTAAGAAAATAAAAAAATATAATAGAACGCAGATTTAGCTGATTTAAAAATACTACTTATTAGGCATTATACAAGTTGTATATATTTAATAATCTGTATATTATATTTTAAAATAAAGAAATAGAACGCTGATTTTAGCGGATTTAGCGGATATACGCAGATAAAACCATTTAAACGGATAAAAAAACGGATTTTATCCCCGATAAATCGGGTCTGATCTTGCTATCTAAATCCTTATATTCTCGCCAAAGGCGAGAAATAATCCGTTTTTTAATCAGCTTAATCAGCGTAAATCTGTGTAAATCAGCGTTCTATTGTTGTTTAACCATGCTTTACATTGGTTGGATAGACATACTTTCAACTTATTTTTTTAATAGATTAAATCATTTAAAATGAGAAGGTCAAAATATATATTCATCGTACTGTCATCCATATTCTTTATGGGTTGTAGCGATGAGGGGATGGTGGAAATCGACTCGTTGAGTTATCCCGGTAATAGTTTTTTTCAGGGACAATATGTGCCGATATGGGTGAGTGTTAAAGTCAGTAATTTAAAAAACGCTACTTATTATTGGGAATGTTCGGGTGGCGAGTTTCTTTATAATCCAGGCACCGTGGAAACTTTAAGTCATACTATTTGGAAAGCTCCTAAAGTCAACGGTGATTACACTATTACTTGTACTGTTAAATGTGATGGTGCAGAACAATCGAGAGTTACCAAAATTAAAGTGGCTAATTTCTTTTTGGTTCGGTTTGAAGTTACTAACGACAATCAATACTTTGTTGCTGTAAATTATCCTTTAACAAGCGGAGTTCTAACCAACGTGAAAAATGGAGAGGCAGAATTAATTGGGTCTAAAAATAATACTCAAGGCCAGTTTAGTATGCTTAACCCTGTAGATTCAGCATTGCATAAATCTACTTTTACATTTAATATTGACATGGCTTGGCGTACAAAGTTTAAAAGTGCAAATACTCCAATAGCCTGGAGCTATACTTTTTACAAACCGAAAAGTATGGATGGAACTATAGTGATGGAATATATTCGCGAGGTACAAATTTTACTTTTTCCTAATTCTATCTCATCTACTATTGGCTTGCCAACAAGCTTTGGAACAGTATTGCCAACGGGTTCAAACTTCATTATTGGTTACGAAGTTTTTAATCCAGTTTACAGCACTTCAAAATGGTACACGATAACAGCTGGAAGAAATGAAAAATTCTTGATGACAGATGGTGCTTTGGCAACGGCTGTAAATAAAGGGTATAGAAACTTTGGGCTGAGAATAGATGCAAATAATATTGTAGGTTTTGGTATGGACAAGGCTTATCAAATAAATTCAACCAAACTTCAGGACTGGTTTACTGCTCACCCTACTATTAATCCAACATTATATTTGAAAAATATTATTTTCAGAAGCTATGATGAATGTAATATGTATTTAGACAATTGGGGAGTGGAATTGGAGTAGACAATGCTTATAAGTGCCACCTCTTTAGGAATATAAATTCTTGAATATAAATAATGTTTCATATTCTTATTAATCTCAATTACTATGTATTGAAAATCCATAGTAATTGAGTTTTTTTCGAAAATGGACAATATAATTAGTAAAATGAACAAGTCATTTTTATTGATGAGGATTAATTTTGTCGGGTAATTTAGTATAGCTTTCTTTTTGACAATTGTAAACAGGAGTTTTATCAAAAATCTGGGAGTATTTTTTATTTAGGTTCACAATAGGATATTGTCAATTAGTAACCAGATAAGAAATGATAGATAAATGAAAACTTTTTTAGTTATAGTAATATTTACAATAAGCTTTTGCAAAAAAAATCGATGTGTAATAATAAATGAATAATCACAGTTTATAGGCTTTAAAATAACTAATAATCAGTTATATATGAGCTTAAAAACATACAAAAATTATAACTAAGGTAACCCTAAAGTATGTTTTCAGTTTATTTTTCAAAAAAAAAAGGATTATTAGTGAGTACCATATTAAATTTAATGACTCAGTTATAATAGTATGTTGTGATTAATATTTTTGGAGAGTGTCCAATTTATAGTTTTGAATTCAACTTGTCGAAAGACAATAAGTATGTTAGAGAGCAGTTTTGTAATCTAAATCATTAAAATTCAACTATATATTAAGGTCTTCAATGATATATTTCTAATGTGCTAAAATAATTTTATTAATCATTAAAATTTACAATCATGAGAAAAACTTCACTTTTATTGCTTTTAGTCTTATTGACTATGCAGTTTAAAGCTCTTGCAGAGCGAATTAATGTTCCGGGCTTAGGCATACCGAAACTAATTATAACCGAGGTGCGGCCTGATGCACAGGCTACTGCTTATATTGAGATAACCAATATGGGCGATACTGCTATTAACTTGGCACCTTTTATCATCCATTCGGTAAATTCTAATACGCGACCTGAAGCATATTCAGATAGTATAATTAAATTTAATAGAGCTAACTCTGCCACAGATGGTACTATTGGTAAAGTTTATTTAAAAGGAATACTTCTACCTGGCGAATCTTATGTTGTTTCTTCTGTTTGGGAGGCCGATAATTCAAGAAAATCGGGTGTTCCATATCATAATACAGCAATAGCAACGATAGGTAAACAATTTGTGCATAAAGCTGAGACAAGCAATACCTATGGTTGGATAAATAAACCAATTTGGCAATGTTTTGGAAAAGACTCAGTGTCTCTTCTTGGACAAAACTTGATAGCTGAATCATCAGCTGGTTATTTAATCCAATGGCAGTATACTAACAGTCTCGGAGCTAAGGATTCTACCTATATTGATCAATTTAACTTTTTTCATTATCCAACAGAAACAGGTTCTCTTAAAGGGGGTCAGGTTTTCCCTATAGCTGGTATTGTTAATGCAATGACGAGCAGTATAATGGTGCGTAAATCAACTATAACAAAGGGAAATCTAAATTGGAATCAATCTCGAGGTACCGATGTTTTGACTTCGGAGTGGCTAGTAATTCCAAAAAATTCGTCCAAGAACATGGCCTTTACAAGTGCAGGTGTACATGGTAAGTACGATCTTAGCTATTCAGTGAATGACCCAACCAAAGTTATTCTAAATGAGGCAGCTAAAACTATATCGGTTCAGTGGCGTACAGTTCGTGGTGACTCACTCGCCCGTTTTTTCAATTTAGGTAAAGGGATGGCATGGTCATACCAGCAAAGTGATGTATTTGCCGATTCAGCTTCGTATATAGTTCGTCCTGGCGATAAATTTTCTTTATATGCTGTTGGTGAAGAATTGAAAAAAGTGGAATATACATTGCAGGTTCGCGATGCAGATCCTAGTCTTGCAGTGGTATTTCCAAGAAGAACTCTTAATCCTGTTCTGAATTTAGTCCTGAATCCTATTACAGGTAGAAATGATTCATTATACACTTATCGTTGGTCAACTGGTTTTAGATATGCCTTATCCGAAGCAGTGGAAATGGACTCAATTATCAATATACCTTTTGCAACGCGTGTTGATACTTTATTAAAATACTTAGATAAACCACTTAAAGCTAAATGGGAAATTGAATTTGTAGGTGGACAAAGGCGTCTTGACCTTAAGCTTGGGGATAAATTAAAAGTAACTTCTGAAAATGGTAATACTGTAAAGAAATATGCGTTGGCAATTAACGAATACGTTAAAGGAAATAATGCACTTCTTAGTACTGTAACATGGCCAGATTTAGATGTGAATAAATACCCACGTTGGAATAAAGGTGATACATTGCCTGAATTTGCTCCATTGAAAAATCAATATATAGTAGATTTAGCTTATGATGCTAAGCAAGTACCTGCATTACAGTTCAAAGCTCAGGATTTAAGAGCTAAGATTAGAGTAACCAATGCAACTAACCTTGATGGTACACTGGATCAACGGACTACTTCGGTTTTTGTTAGTTCAGAAAGTGACACTATTACGTTTACTTATAAGTTTGAATTTAAAAAGCAAGGTGTTCCTGTACAACCAAATACTGCTGAGCCATTTATTTCTGAGATGATTTGGGGTATTACTACTGGCGGTTATGCTATGGAAATCTACAACCCAGGCACTGATGATTTGGATTTGAGCAGGTATATGGTAGTACGTGGTACAAGTAGCCAAACTTGGCAGAGTGCCGTTAATACGTTAATTGCAGTTAATAATGCTGGTGCTTTCAGTACTGGTGATGGACTAAAAATTTACAAAGGGCAATATGTACCTTCGAAACGCTGGGCTGCTGATGGTTCATTAGAAGCATGGTCGGCTACCCCAACAGTGGAAAATCCTTATCTTGGAAGAGGTTTCTTAAAAGACGATAACCAAACTGACCCTTGGGTAAAAGGGAATGATGTTTGGGTTATAGGTATTGGCTATGGAACTTCTGCTCAGCAAGCTAAAATCAGAGCAGAATCCAATTTTATTTTTAGAGGAACTAATCTCCCTGGCGATAGTACTGAGAATGCTTGGCCTAAAACAAAAATTCTTCACCGTGAAACACCTATTTGGATTACATCCAATGATCGTATATGGTTGTTAAAAGTATTGAATGATTCTATCTTAAATGGAACCAAGAGTGTAGTAGCAGACGCCTCTAATTATGAACTTATCGACCGTTTTGAGGTGAAAGAAAGTAAATTAGCTGAAAAAACAGTAAATGCAACAAACTATACTTTGATTCGTAAACCAACTGTAACAAAAGGTAACTTGGAACAAATTGGTGGTGCTACTGAAACTGCTGAAAGCTCTGAATGGATTGTAAAGAAAAATAATGAACCAGGATGGAATAATGATTTGGCAGTTGCGAATATTGGAATTCATACCATGAATCCTGTTAGTAATTATTTATCTACTGTAACTTCTGTTGTGCTGAAAGTTAAGCCTGGTTATAGAGGAGATGATTTAACAATCACGGGTAATATCGCAAGTTATACACCTGCCAGCATTTCAATGGTATTGGATAAAGCAGATTCTTCGCAAGTATTTGTATTTAAGAGAGGTGCATCTGTTCTAGCAAATGATGCAAGTTTGGCTAATAATGATGTGTTAGAAGTAACTTCTGGTGATGGAAATGCGGTAACTAATTATACCTTAATCAATTCACCATTGAATAACAATACTTCATTAACTGCGAAGGCTGGTTCAGGATTAACTGTTACTGGAAATAAAGTAACTGGAGTAACTGTCGGTATGAAACTTAAAGATGCTGTTGCTAAATTAGTAGTGAATGAAAAGTCTGTAATGAATATTTATAATGCTGATGGATCTTTACAATCATTGAGAGTACATAACTTAGACTCTTTGGTTTTAGATGTTTTGGTAGCTGAGAATCAAACTATAGAAGTTGTAGCTGAGAATAATGATAAAGCAGTATATGTTTTTGATTTTAATCTTGCCAATAACAAAGCTGTTCTTTTCTCAACTATCTTAAAAATTAATGAGACTGAAAAACTGATTGAAAATCTTCCTACAAACGCTACTGTTGCACGGTTAATGTCTATGGTATACACAAACAAAGGAGCTACTGCGAAAGTGTTTGATAGAGCAGGTTTTGAACGTGAGTATGGTTACATGAATCTTGATGATGTTGTTATAGTTACGGCTCAAGATGGCGTAACAAAGGTTACTTACAAAACCAGTACATTTATCAGTGGTTACATTAATGTTGCCGAAAGTTCTGCACTGTCAGTTCAGTTATATCCTAACCCAGTTACGAATGTTATAAACATTAAAGGAATTGAATTATCTACTGTAAAAGTTTATAGCCTTACAGGTATGATGATGCTTTCGAAAACTAATATTTATAACGATAAAGTAGAAGTTGGTCAATTACCAATGGGCGTTTATATTATAGAATTGACTGATAAAAATGGTAGAATTGTAAATGAAAAATTTCTTAAGAAATAATTCATAAATTAAGAATATCAAAAGTTTAAAATAATCAGGGTCAGAGTACTAACTAAATTCTGACCCTGATATTTTTGAATTTCATAAAATTGCTTTTTTTACAACTAACCCTTACTAATTTTTGATAAATTTATATCGAATAGTTTATCGCTCTCAACAATACTCTGTTTCAGAAGAATGTAGAATAGATTGAAAATATATATTATTAGGCTTTAAAAATACTCAAGTTAATATTTGGAATTAAAAGTATGACAATCACTAATCGAAAAAAGAAACTTTTACTCACACCCCTCATCTTAGGGTTGTACGCCATTCTGTTTAGTACATCATGTGTTGATAGATATGATAATATCGAAAAATACCAGCGGCCTGAAAGGTTACAAGGTAAAATTTACACTATTATATCAGGTCAAAAAAACATGTCCATTTTTTCACAGTTTATGTTGGATATTGGCTATGATAAATTACTAGAAAAAACGGGAACTTATGCCGCTTTTGTTCCATCTGACAGTATAATGAAAATATACTTGATGGAAAAGTATGGCACTATTGATCCTACCCAAATTGATTCTACTGTAAAGAGTAGAATTGTAAAGTATCATATCTTACCCATGCCTTGGAGCTTGGAGCAGTTACAAAGTTTATCTGAAAGTGGATGGATAAACATGAATGACATTTCTAACAATATACCTACTGCTTTTAAACGTAGAACCTTATTGCGTGAACCTAACAGAACGTACAAGATTCAACGATTTTTATCAGGTAATCAACCATTCGATATTATTATTCCAGATAATAATCCTTCATCTTTGACCCGTACAGTGCCAACAAGCTCATCTAAGTTTGTACCTCTGTTTTTTGATGGTTTTATGAGCGCAAAAGGCTTAAATTCTGCCGATTATAGTTTTTATTTTAATAGACCTTATGAAAGTGGGAATGTTTATTATGCTAATTCAAAAATTATAGGCAAGGAACTTTTTGCTGAAAATGGTTTTGTTTACCTGATTGATAGGGTAGTGGAACCTTTAAAAAATGCAGAACAACTGTTGGAATCTGGTCCTTACGCTGAGTTTTTGCAGCAAATACACAACAATTCCTTTTTTACTTTTGACCAAGCGGCAACTTTGGCCCAAGAAGGAGCAAGTCAGGGAGCTGTAGTTAAAGATCTTTATAAGCTTACATATCCTCATCCAATTAATATAAATGATGAGTTGGTAGGTAGCACCAAAAATACTGTGGCCCGACATAATGGGCTCTTGGCTCCAACTGATGAAGCTATGAGTAAATTTTTCAATATCTACTTAAAAGATTGGGGAACTTCATGGAATTCAGTGCCAAAAATCATTAAATTTTTATTTGTAAACTCACACATGTCTACTGACCCTATTTATCTGAAAGATATGAATGCGGGTTTTTACAATGCTATTGGTGACGTGATTACTAAAAATGATTTCGAAATAGAGTCAGCAAGTTATGGAAGTAACAGTACTTTTATTGGACTGAAAAAGGCTATTGTTCCTAAATACTTTTCAAGTGTATCAGCACCTATGTTTTTAGATCCTTCATTTAATTCTATGCTTGGTTCTTATATCTCTGTTAATTTACTTCCTGCATTAAAAGATCCAACTTCAAAATTTTCATTTTTTATTATCGATAATGCAACCTTAGCTAGAGACTCTTCTCTTCTTGTGTCCGAATTGTCCAATGGTTCTTATCAAATCATGGCCTATAATCAACAGGAAGAGAGAGTGGTGAGTCTGTTAAGCTCCGAGTTTAAAGGTATTTTTACCCGTAGATTATTCGGACATATAGGTATACAACCCATATTAAGAAGAGCAAAACGCGAATTTATTGAAACTTTAGATGGTCGTCATATTGTTGTTCAGAATGATACTGTTTCTGGTGGTGTTCCTTCAGAGTTTGGCTTTAATTCTGGAAAAGATACCACAGTAGTTTTTTCTGAAATAACCAAATTCCCTATTACGAATGGTAAAGTTTATAAATGCAACGGATGGTTAAAATTCCCGAATAAGAGTACCTATGAGTATTTGAGGAACACAAAGTTCTTGACTCTGCTTAACAAAGCCGGTCTTGCAAGTACCTTGAATGAGCAACTTCTCTTTATGAGTCCTACGGAACGCTATACAATATTTCTTCCATCGGATGCAGCGTTGAATGCTGTTCAAGCGGATAAACTTTCAATTCCTGATCTTAAAAAACTACTTAGTTTTCATATTGTGAAAGGGGAGTTTATTTTTACTGATGGGCGTCAACCAATGGGTGCATATCGTACACTTAATGATAGTTTTTTGCGTCTGAACCCACAGCCAGATAAGTTAATTATATTGGATAAGAATAATGCGGTACTATATGATAAATTAGTTTTGTCTTCAAAGGCAAATTTGATTGGAATGTATTTGCAAAATGTATCCGAAGATTACTTAATTACGAATGCTGTAGTGCATAATATCGATACTGTAATTATGCCTTATTAAAGGATCTAACGCTAATTAATTTATAGAAAATAAATAAATAACATGAAACATAAATTGTTAATATTATGTATGGTGTCTTTCGTTACCCTTGTAAATGCACAGAAACATATTGTGCGTGGTAAGGTAAGTGATGATATGGGTGAAATTATCGGTGCAACGGTAGTGGAACTTGATGCCAACGAAAGAATTATACAAGGTACGATTACAAATATAGATGGGGATTTTTCAATTCAAGTTTCTTCACCCAAGGCAACTATTCAATGTAGTTATGTGGGTTATAAGAGTGTAACTGAGAAAGTGAATGGAAGAGCAATGATTAAAATTGTTCTTGAATCGGACGCTATTATGATGAAAGATTTTGTGGTAGAAGCAGCTGCTGTTGGTGCCTCTATGACTGGAGTAAGTAAACGAGACATGACAGGTTCTTCAGCTTTACTCACCATAGCCAATGCAGGAATAACCACGGTGTCGTCTATTGACGAGGCTCTTCAAGGGCAAATTGCCGGTTTGGATGTAGTAGGTGGTGGTAGTCCAGGTAGTGGTGCTAGTATTGCTATCCGTGGTTTGGGTAGTTTGAGCGGAAGTAATCCTTTGATTGTGGTGGATGGTGTTGTGCAGAGAGTAAATACATCCAACCTTGATTTTGGCTCTGCCGATCAAGAAGATATTGGTATGATGTTGAGTATTGCTCCTGAAGATATAAAATCTGTACGTGTATTAAAAGATGCTGCCGAAACAGCACTTTATGGTACAAGAGGTGCGAATGGTGTAATAGAAATTGAAACTCGTCAAGGTAAAAAAGGTAAAACAACTTTTGATGTAAGTTATAAAAAATCCCTTTCTTATGAACCTGCTAGAATACCTATGTTGAATGGTGATGAGTATGTGATGTTACAACAGGAAATGTATCATAACCGATATGGAGTGATTGATTTGCCCAATGAAATATCTAATAATATTGAATATGCTGATTATTATAACTATGCCCAGAATACCGATTGGGTAGGTGATATTACTCGCCTTGGACAAATTGATGATTTTGGTTTCACACTCTCTGGAGGTGGCGATAAAACTTCTTACTATGCATCTGTAAACTATCAGAACAATATTGGAACTGTTAAAAATACTGCTAATGAGCGTATTACCACACGTATAAACTTAGGTTATATTATATCCACAAAGTTGAAATTGAATACACAGATAAGTTATGTAAATATTAATAAAGATGATAACTGGGGTGGGGGGAATGTACGTTCTATGGCTTATAAAAAAGCACCTAATATGTCAATTTATAGATACAATACACTGGGGGAAAAATCAAATGAATTCTATACGCCCTTAGAAAACTATCAAGGGAATGGAGTAACCTACTTTAACCCAAGTGCAGTAGTAGCATTAAGTAATGCTGACCAGACCAATAGAGACTTTCAGACTAATTTTACCTTAACATATCAGGCCAATAAATGGCTTTCTATAAGGGAAGTAATCTCTTTTCAATTCCAGAATTCTAAAAGAATGGAGTTTTTACCTTATACAGCCATTGGAGCAAAGTGGACAAGCCTTGACAACAACTCTGCTTCTGAGCAGAATTCTACAGGTACACTTGTTACTTCCGAAACCTTAATAAAATTCGAGCCTATTAAGACTAAAAGGCATAATTTGAATGGTATTGTAATGTTATCAATTGATCAGGATCAAGATGAATTCATTTTTACCTCTACAGGTGGTAGTCCGAGTACTTATATTATTGACCCAGCTGCCAGTCCTTTACGCGATGCCATTAATTCAGGATCTTCGGTTTTAAACTCCGTTGGTATATTGACCAATGTGTTTTACAAATTTTTAGATCGTCACATGTTCCAATTTAATGTAAGGGCAGATGCGAGTTCACGTTTCGGTGCAAGTTCGCGTTGGGGATCATTTCCGAGCTTATCTTATGCTTGGCGTTTTTCTGATGAACCTTTTTTGAAAAAATATAGTTTCCTTAGTGATAGTAAGTTACGCTTTAGTTATGGTTTATCAGGAAATTCAGATGTAAGGGCTTATGATCGACATGCAATTTATGCATCAACTGGCAAAGGTACTTATATGGATATTCAAAGTATTATTCCTACCCAAGCACAACTTCAAAAGTTACAATGGGAAACATCACGTCAGTTTAACGTTGGTTTAGATGTATCTTTTCTTGACAATAGATTCCAATTGATAGCCGAATACTATGATAAAATAACTGACAACGTTCTATGGCCAAATTATAAATTACCAAGCTCTACAGGATATACCAGCTTAAAACAGTATAATGATGGAAGCATCGAAAATAGTGGTTTTGAAATTACCACAAACATTACAGTAATTAAGAAAAAAGACTGGAACGTTAAATTTAATTACAATATTTATTTCAACCAAAATAAGTTCTTGAGTTTCCCAGCTAATATCATCAATCAACAAACTGATATAAGTAATGGTAAATATCCTGTTAAGGCTGAAATAGGAAAACCTGTGGGTGCATTCTTTGGATTCCGTTATTTAGGAGTTTATCCAACTACTGCTGATGCCGTGGCACATAATGCTGATGGATCAGTAAAATTAAATCCTTATGGTAATCCAATTCCAATGAATTATAATGGAACTTACCAATTTGAAGGTGGAGATGCTATTTATCAGGATGTTAATCACGATGGAACTATTGACTTGAACGATGTGGTTTATTTAGGCGATTCAAACCCAGACTTTGCAGGTGGTTTTGGATTTACTGTGAAATACAAAGACTTCCAATTTAATGCTAGTTTCCTATATCGTTATGGTTACAAAATTGTAAATCAGGTAGCACTTCAAGCCGAAAGTATGTCGAACAAGGACAACCAGAGTTCAGCAGTTTTAAATCGTTGGCGTGTATCTGGCGATGATTATCCTAATATGATTCCTCGTGCTTATCAGAATCATCCAGCTAACAATTTGGGTTCTGACCGCTATGTTGAAGATGCAAGTTATTTACGGTTGAACAATATTGCAGTGAGTTATTCATTGCCAACTAAAATTTCGAAAATGTTAAATCTGAGAAATTTGTCACTTGGTATTCAGTTAAGAAAACTGTTTACGCTTACAAATTACACAGGACAGGATCCCGAAGTTCGATTGAGTAAAGAAGATGCTTTGTGGTTTGGAAAAGATACTGGTACAGTGCCATCACCTATTATTACTGCACTAAATCTATCCTTAGGGTTCTAATTTTTTTTAAATTAATATTTAGATAAAACAATCATAATGATTATGAAGCGACAATTTTCAAAATACAAAATTTTCAATATCTTCGTACTGTCGATGACTTTATTGTTCACGCAAACTTCATGTAAAGATTTTTTGGATCAAAAACCCACTGATGGTTTGGTGTTAGAAGAGTATTGGAAAAATAAAGAAGAAGTACTTTCAACCTTGGGAGGTGCTTATCAACTTCTTTCGGAATTAGATTATACACTTTTTGTTCTTGGTGAGCTACGCGGCGATATGATAGCCCCAAATGGCACCAGAACAGCAGCTTCTGAACGCGACTTAATGTCGTCAAATATAGAAACGAATCAGGCTTATGCCAAGTGGGATAAACTTTATTCAACTATTAATATATGTAACCATGTAATTGAATTTACACCAGGTGTTAATGACCCTACTTTTACCGATTATATTAAACAACAGTACATTTCGGAAGCTACTTTTATCCGTGGTCTGTGTTATTTTTATTTGGTGCGTGTATGGCAAGATGTACCTTATGTAACAAAACCAACTACTAACGACGAAGGCGAATTTTTCCCTGGAGTAAGTCCAGGAGCAGAAGTACTTAAGAATGTGAAAGCTGATTTAATAGCAATTCGCAATAAAATGCCTGAGCATCCAACTCTTGAGAAGTCTAAATCACGTGCTACTGCCGGTGCCGTTAATGCTTTGTTGGCTGATATTTCATTGTGGAATTTTGAATATGATGATTGTATAACCTACGTAGACGCAGTGGAAAAAAGTGGAAAATACTTTTTATTACCTGCCACCGAGTGGTATCAAAATTATAATCCAGGTTTTACATTAGAGAATATATTTGAATTATATTATGATCAATCCATCGGGCAGGCCAATACATTTGCAGGAAAGCTTTATAATTCTACATCTACTGCTATCTTGTATTATGCAAGTGCTTATGCAAAAGAGATATTAAGTGTTCAAATAACAGAAGCAGGTGAATTGATACGCGGAAATGGATCAATATCTAATAACTTTCAGATTTGGAAATATGCTGGTGCAGTAGCTGATAGAACTACTTTGCGGACTGGTACACAAAATACGAGTGCTAACTTAATTATCTATCGGTTGGCCGATTTGTATCTGATGAAGGCTGAGGCTTATTCTCAAAAGCAATCTCCTGATTTTCCAAAAGCACTAGAGTATCTTAATGAAGTAAGAGGACGCTCCAATATGACTCTATACTCAGGGTTTTCTAGTCCTCAAGCATTTGAAGATGCTATACTTTTAGAACGTGGAAAAGAATTAGCTTTTGAAGGTAAACGCTGGTTCGACTTATTAAGAATGGGAAGAAGAAATGATTTTGCCAGAAAAAATAATCTAATTGACATTCTTATTCAAAACGTTACTTCTACACAAAAACTTGTATTAAAAGCGCGTCTTAGTGACCCTAACGGATGGTATATGCCAATTCATAGGGACGAAATTGATAGAAATAAAAACTTAAAGCAAAACACTTATTACGATGAAAATAAATAAATGCAACTGTAATAGAAAAGTATTTTACGTCTTTTTAGTATTGCTGAGCACGCTTATGTCCTGCAAAAAAACCGATGAAGCTGACATTCTTTTTACTGGTAATAAATATCAAAATTTAAAGCAATATATTGATGCTAATGCTGATTTTTCTTCTTTTAAAAAGATAGTTGAAGCTGGTAAAATGACTGATGCACTGAGTTCGTATAACAGCAATGGAGGTGTCGATTTCACCCTCTTTTTGCCAACAAATGAAGCGGTAAATAAATTTATCACCGGAAATGTAACTTATTCATCATTGGATGCTTTGTTGCTTGATGCTACCTATTGTACCGAAATTGTGAGGTATCATCTTGTAAATGGAAGAATTCCATCTAAGGAGTTTCCAAACGGAGCTTTAGCCAATAAGACTATATCAAATTATTTTTTGACTATCTTTTTTAGAGAAGTTAATAATGCAGTAACATATTCTGTAAACGACGAGTCTAAAATAGTAACCAAAGATATTATCTTGGCTAACGGTACAATACATACGATAGATAAAATGTTGACACCAGTAGTTTATACTTCATATCAATGGCTGGGTAAAAATAATGAGTTTTCAATATATAGTGAATTATTGACTAAATGTGGATTAGCAGATACATTAAACGCTTTTAAGTTGGACGAACAAGGTCGTGAACTGTATAACGAATACACCTTATTTGCTGAATCAAATGAATTGTATGCAACTAAAAACATATTATCGTTTAACGATTTGGTTAAATCTATAAACCCATTGGGAGCTATGGATCAAGATTTTAAAAGTCCATCTAATCCAGTTAATAAATATGCACGCTATCATATTTTAGAAAAGAGCGTTTTCCTTGATGAGTTTAAAACCGAAGTATATACCACTTATGGCGATTATCCAATATCTGTGGATTTGAATGATACTTTGAAATTCAATAAAGGAGCTAAAATACTTGATAAAGTTATTAATAACAAAGATTCTGTATTTGTTAATTACCTACTTATAAATAATGATAAAAGTAATGTTGTTACCCGCAGTGGTGCTATTCATCAATTAAATCATCTTTTATTTCCGTATTTACCTGGAAGGAAAAGTGTTACTTATCAGTTTTACGAAGAACCAGTGATTAATGCCTTACGTGCTGTAGAAGGTGAGCACACAATTCTTATAGAAGGTCTTGAAAGTATTAGTATGGTAGGTGCAAAAAGTTTCATTTATTTTAAATCAGCAACCACCATATCAGGTCCTCTGAATAACGATTACTTAAGATTATCAGGCGATGTAAGCTTTACTTTTAAGACACCTAAGATATTAGCTGGTAGATACTCGTTAGGGTTTATGTTTCAGCGTGGAAGCTCTAATTATGCGAGTATTCAGGCCTCTGTTGATGGTAAAAATGTGGGAGTTGTGTTAGACTTGTCAAAAGATACACCGACTTTTAGAACATTTACGATGGGTAATGTTGACTTTTTGGATTATAGCACTCATACGGTAACCTTACGTACAATTATACCAGGCACCATAATTATTGACCGAATTATATTTGAACCAATTTAATACTTCTATGAATCAATTTAAAAAAAACACTTGTTATATGTTTAAAAATATATCCATATTTCTACTGTTATCTTTCCTTTTCGTTGCTTGCGAGAAAGAAACTGAAGAGTATTATTTTAAAGATACTGATACATCTGTAGATACTGACATCCTATCATTGTTGAAACAAAATGCTGATTATTCTGAATTTGTTGCTCTTTTAGAAAAGTACAAGGTTGATACTATACTCAATAAAGGTAAAATCTATACTTTCTTTGTACCAAATAATACCGCCATGAAAAGCATAGAACAAGGAATGCTTGGCGAGAAAGCATTAATTGAATACCTAATGACAGATTCTTATGTGAATTTGAATCAATTGGAAGGTCAAAAAAAGATACAAACACAGGGAGGAAAGTTTGCACTGATTGATAAAATACCAGGTATTGGTTTTACTTTTGATGGTGTCACCGTTGTAAAAGGTAGCCCATTAGCCAATAATGGACGTTATTATGAGATAGCAAAAGTAGCTCAGCCTAAGCCAAGTTTATATCAATACATAGCTGCAACCAATGAATTTTATCATTCTTACTTAGTTTCCCGAGATTCCTTATATCTCGATAAATTGTTAAGCAAACCTATTGGTTACACCGAAGGTGGTTTAACAATATATGATACGGTACTAACTAAAGTAAATTTGTTTGAGCAATTGTATTTCCCAGTATCGCAGGAGTTTAGAGATAGAAAGGCAACTATGTTGTTGTTCAGTCAAGCACAGTATGATCAAGCGTTGAGTGTAATATCTACTAATTTAAGTATTCCTATTGAAAAGATACCGAAAATTTGGCAAAAAGAAGTATTGATGCCTTATTTAATTAAGCAAAGTGTGTTTAGAAATGCACTCCCTTATTCTGCTTTTTTAATTGGTAAAGCAAAAAATATACTTGGTGACAGTGTTGTTGTAAATCCACAGAATATTGCTCCTGACTTTTTTGAAAGTAGTAATGGGCGGATTTATAAACTAATAGACTTTAAGGTACCCGAAAAACTCTATAAAGTGAGTGACACCATTCCAATGTCGAATTTGGTATACAGTAAAGGTTCCAATCTTTGGGCTTGGAATAACGATGTAGTGGTTACAGGACAAACATTTAATCCTGTGCGTACAGCAAATACATCGGCTATATTTAAAAACACTTTAATAATTGATATGGGAAAGAGCTTTACAGGTAAATTTTCTTATGCTTATAAACATAAAAACATATTTCCTGCTACCTATTTGCTTACTTTAAGAGCCAATATTAGTAAAACAGGAGTATATAATATTTATGTGAATGGCAAGAAATATCCGGTAGATATAAAAGATGGGAAAGGTCCTCAGCTTGACTTTGACTTCTTCGATTTAAGACTCGGGGTAATTGGCTCTGTAACTAATAAGTATTACCCATACCTCAATAACTTTTGTAGATTTGAGATTTTAGTTGATAACATAACTGAATATGGTGATGTAGAGGTTAAACTGGATTATGTCAAGGCAAGCCCACGTAATTTAACCAATTGTGGTATCAATATCGATTTTGTTTCTCTGGATTTTTATAAAAAATAATAATTAATTAGTTCTTTTATAGAGAACCAAATAATAGTATAACATGAATAGATTATCAATCTTTTTAGCTGTAGTATTACTTAATTTGTTTTTGACTTTGACTGTTTTCGGACAAAGTACAAAAATACTTAAAGGTCTTATTTTAAACGATGCCAAACAGCCAGTAAGTCAAGTTACTGTTAATATTCCAGGCTCTGATCCGGTTTTTACTGGCGACGATGGTGTTTTTAGTATTCCCCGTGTAGATGCTAAGGAATGGCTTTATGTAACTCCTATCGAAGGTTATAGAGCCAAAAAAGTACTTTTGTTGGATCAAGAGTATATTGTTGTTTACTTAACAAGTAATGATATAGTTTCTCCTTATTCTACAGTTCTTACTCCTTTGGATAATAAATTAGGGAGAGATTTAATCTCGTCTTTTAAAACCTTGGAAACTTCGACATTCAAAAATAAACCTTTTACATCGGCCGAGCAGTATATGCAAGGAGCCGTTTCTGGTGCTTATGTAACTCAGTCGTCGGGCATGCCTGGTAGCGGTAATACGGTATATTTACGTGGATATTCGTCATTATTGTCGAACAATCAACCATTATATGTAGTTGATGGGGTGCCAATCGAGAACAGTAATATTTATAAGGGTTTAATTGAAGGTGATTATTATAATCCAGTGTCATCTATTGATCCTTTAGATATTTCTGAAATTACGGTATTGAAAGATGCAGCCTCTACTGCATTATTTGGTGCCAAAGCTGCCAATGGGGTAGTGCTTATCAAAACTTTAGACCCAAAGGAAACCAAAACAACCATTAAATTTCTGTATAGAACTGGCGTTTCATTAGCACCAAAACAACTGCCTCAACTAGATGCTAAAGCTTATAAAACTTTAGCCAACGAAATGTTATTTTCAAGCGGAATTCCAGAAGAAAACTACAAGGAGTCATATCCTGGTTTGTTTTTATCATCGGACGATGCCGACTATATCAGATACAATCACAATAGCAATTGGCAGGACGAAGTGTTCAGAAACTCTTTAACAAACAATGCACACTTCTCAATCAAAGGGGGTGATGCTATTGCAAAATATGGTTTATCAATCGGATATTTAAAAAGCAATGGAATTGTTAAGAATACTTCATATAATCGTGTAAATATTCGACTTGTAGGAGCATTTGACATTTTCTCATGGTTGAAAATGAACGTGGCTACCAACTTGACTACCAGTAGTTCTCTTTTGAAAGAATCAGGTTTGTCTCCTGTTACAAATCCAATGCTATCATCTTTGTGGAAGAGCCCAATGCTAAATCCTTACGAATATGATGATAATGGTAACTTAATATCAATTATTGACGAAGTAGATCAATTAGGTACAACAAATCCTACTGCCATTATCAATTTATCAAATGCACAGGCCAAAAATTATAGATTTATAACCTCAGTTAATTTGATTGGCGATATTACAAAAAATATAAAGTTCACTTCTCTTTTTGGAATAAATTCAAGCAATACAAAAGAATTTATATTCATTCCCAATAGAGGGTTTGATCTTTTATACGATGGTGAAGTTGTAAATGAAACCAAAGGAGAAAACAATTCATTATTTACTGTATATAATGATAACCGTGTTTTTTATAGCAAAAGTTTTGATAATGTTCATTCCTTATACGCAGCTATAGGGTTGAGGTGGCAAAAAAATCAATTCGATAGAGACTATGGTATTGGCAGAAATACTGCAAGTGATTATTATAAAAATCTTAATCGTGGTAGTAATTTATTTAATTTGATAGGTGGTAACAACAGAGCATGGAACTGGGGAGCAGCCTATTCAAATTTATCTTATTCTTATGTCGATAAATACCTAATGTCTTTGACCGCATCTTCGGATATATCATCACGTGTAGGCAAAAACGCTATGAATACAATTAAAATAATGAATATGCCAGTAGGTCTTTTTTATTCTGTTGCTGGTGCATGGCGTATTTCTAATGAAAAATTCTTTCCGAAAGTAAAAGCAATAGATGAATTAAAAGTACGTGCTTCTTATGGTATCACTGGAAATGATGATGTGGGCGAACTGAATAGTTATTCTCATTACGTTGTAAGTCAATACCGAAATACATCAGTTCTTATACCAGGCAATTTGGCCAATGAAGAATTATCTTTTCAGCGGAAAAAACAATTGAATTTAGGGTTAGATTTCAGTGCATTAGGCAATCGCTTTAATTTTTCAGTGAATTACTTTGAAAACAAAAGCGATGATGTACTAATTTATGAGCTTCAAAATAGCTATTTAGGTTATAATACATACCCAAACAATGCTGCTGCATTCTCAACAAAAGGATTTGAAGCTGAAGCATTTGCAAGAGTAATAAGTAGTACTAATTTTTCGCTTGATTTGGGTTTGAATTTCTCAAAATACAATACCATAATTGATAAAATATCAACAGGGCAGCAAATTATGGATGCACCTGGACAAATGCAGCTAATTAACAAAGAAGGTGCACCTATCAATAGTTTTTATGGGTACAAGTTCAAAGGAGTATATGCAAGTACCCAAGAAGCAACCGATGCAAATATGCGCAACTTCAGAGGTACGTCGTACAAAGCGGGTGATGCTATATACGAAAATGTAGCTGATGCCAATGGTAATTTTGATAATGTAATTGATAAGAATGACAAACAAATTTTAGGTTCTTTTGCACCCGATTTTTATGGTGGATTCTTTATTAATTCAAGATATAGAAATTTTAGTTTGAATTTGTTTTTTCAAGGCGTATTTGGAAATGAAGTATATAACTATACAAGACGGCAAAATGAAAGCATGACAGGTCTCGAAAATCAGAGTGTAAAGACTTTACAACGTTGGCAGTACGAAGGACATGTAACCTCCATTCCGAAAGCAACATGGAAAGATCCAATGGGAAATACAGATTTTTCGGACAGATGGATTGAAGATGGTTCTTATCTCCGTTTGAAAAATGTAACTTTATCTTATGATGTTAAAAAGAGTGTCTTAGGGCTTACCAGTCTTAAAATCTTTGCTACTGCAACTAATTTATTTACTTTGAGTAAATATTTAGGATACGACCCCGAATTTAGCTATTCTCAGAATTTGTATTCACAGGGAGTCGATTTTGCTAATATGCCAATTAGTAGGCAATTTATGTTTGGCGTAGAAATAGGCCTGTAAACTTTATTTGGTTATATTATTTTGTTAAAACAATAAATTATAAAAATGAAAAAGACATTAATATATCTTTTATTAGTACTCGTTATAACTACGGGATGCGATGATTTTCTGAACCCTTCGCAAGATTTGGTCTTGAAAGAAAGTAATGTTCCAGCTGATGAGGTTGAATTACGATCATTGAGTTTAGGTTTGTACAAGTTGCAACAGGATTTGGTGGAACAGATTGTAATGTTGGGCGAATTGCGTGCCGACCTCTTGACTGTTACTACAAATGCCGACCCAGACTTAAGAGAAATTAGTTCATTTCAGGTAACTGAAAACAATCGCTATGCAAGTCCTTCTAATTTTTACCGATTAATAGCTGCCAGCAATAAGGTAATTAGGATTTTAGAACAAATGCATCCAGAAGTTCTCGATAAAAACTCGCCTGTTACAAATTATCATCGCATGTATGGTGAAGCTATCGTTATGAGATCGTGGTCCTACTTTTATGCAGTTAGAATTTTTAATGAAATTCCCTATATTCCAGAGTCGCTTAATACTATTGCCGAGATTAATGGATACGTAAACACACCTGGACAATATACCGATAGTGTTTATATTAATTACGCGGCGAATGGAAAAGATAGCTATATTGTGCGTGATACAACCTTTGTTTTTACCGAAAAGATGTTTTTGAATCAAGATTTAATGACACGCCAGTGTATCAAAGATATTAAGGACAAGGTGAGGGTAGTGGGTGTAGATTATTCCAATAAAGATCAGATCAATGATGCAACATGGAATACAACGGTATGGAATGAAGATGCACTTAAAGCTTTTCAGGTGCAGATGTATATGCACATTAATAATTATACCGATGCACTAAATATTTTAGTTCCTACATTTTTACGCCGTACCATAGTGAATGTTACGGATGTGAATGTGAGATATGCACTTGATAGTAAGTTTGCAGGAACAAATTGGTCTAATATATTTACTACAATTGATAATTTCGAACATATTTTTACTTTGCAATTCCAAAAAACTCAAGCTTCTTGGCAGTTAAATAATCTTCAATATTATTTTTCAAATATTTTACCCAATGCTTATGCGGTAAAACCAACTGCTAAGTCAATAAGTTTGTGGGAAGCTCAATGGAAAAATTATAGTATCAATTCAACTGTTCCTGAGAAAGCATTTACAGTCAGTGCTGGAACTCCAGGTGATTTTTCGAGAGGTTTTGGACGATCTTTTACTTATTCTAAAAAAGGTATTCCTTTAAGCCAGAACGAAGTTACTTATATGCTTAATTTGAAAAAACTTGGTTTTTGGGACGAAGTAAATGACATTATGCAGGGCGTGGATACAGTGGTTTACAAGTACACAATGGGAAAAGGGCCATTCGATAAAGATGCCAATTTTATTGTGTACCGTGCACCAGCAATGCATTTATATGCTGCTGAGATTTTAGTGAATCGTCAGTATCTCGAAGGTGGTATTGTTCGTCATGACTTTAACGATGCTGAAAATTATATTTATACTGGCGATTACATTAGTTCCAGTGATGGACGCTTAGGTACCGCTGGCAGGGCAGGGTTTCCATCAAAAGTAGGAAAAACTATAGATAGAGATATTTATTATATTTTTGATCCAAATAATAATCAAATCATTGGCTATAAAAATATTGCTTCTAAATTGGAGAAAATTTTATACATGGAAGATGTTATTATGGATGAGCGTGGACGTGAATTAGCCTATGAAGGAGAACGTTTTTACGATTATATCAGAATTGCAAAACGTAGAAATGCATCTGGAAATAATGGTACTGAATGGTTAGCCGATAAAATAGCTAATACTCGCCCTACAAATATGCGTGCTGAAATTAAAACTCGTTTGATGAACGAAAAGAACTGGTACTTGCCATTTATTCTTAAATAGTCAGTATTGAGTTAATCCCCAATATATTTTAATATCTCACTCGTCGTCGATAATCATCTTCTTCGGTGAGATATTATTTTTATAGAATTGTGGTTTTAACGGGTGAGTCCTTTTTCGAGTGGGTGTATGTTTTTTTGAAATTATTAAGGTTAAGATTGTGTGAGTATGGTTTTCTACTAAGGTTAAATTTTTAAAATAAGGTTTTTAAGGAATATATCTTATGTATTTCAGCTAATTACGTTCTTTTTTGGAAACCTTATTTTTCTTTTTTTTAACTTAGTAGTAAGATTTGCCCCATAGAAAACAAACCTTATTTATATTAAACATTATATAAGTTGGGATATTTAATATTATTGCTTAGTTTTATTTTTTTTGCTTTTGACCCCCAAACCCCGAAAAAACCTCTATCCCCCTTCGGGTACTTTCTCCAAAAGGAGAAAGAAAAAGGAAAAAAGTGTTTGGCTTTAAGACCAGAATTTTTATATTTAGAATATGCAAATATCACTCTTTCTCCCTTCTTACTCCCTCTCCATTTGGAGAGGGTTGGGGTGAGGTCAGGGGTTGGGGGGTCGATACAATTTCAACTTATATAATCCCTATTAAATTTGGAAAAATAACCCACAGCATTCGTGCTAGAACCAAAATTATTACGATTAATCAACTTAAAACAAACCAAATAAAATACAGTCTACAATTTACACTTAAAAGTTATAAATCATTGCAGCATAGTATTTTCAAATTTTCAAATCAGTACATTTTCAAATTTACATAGCATTAGTATTTTTCTCTTCTTTATTAAATCAATATTTTATGAAATCAAAAGTAAATCTTGTTCGTGTTTTTGCTTTATTCCTGATGTTTTCAATCTCAGGAATTGTTTCTGCTAAAACAGTTGTTTCAAATCCTGTTTGCGAATATCATTTAAATCCAATTGGGATTGATGTTTTGATGCCTCGTTTTAGCTGGCAACTTAGTTCAGATAAAACTAATGTAATGCAAACTGCTTACGAAATTCGTGTAGCAACATCACTTGCTGGCTTAACTAAAAGTAGTAATTTGCTTTGGTCCACTGGCAAAGTCAACAGTGATAAATCAGTAAATGTAGACTATAAGGGAGTTGCTCTCCAATCAATGCAACGTGCCTATTGGCAAGTACGGGTGTGGGACAATACTGGAAAGCCAACTACATGGAGCGAACCTGCATTCTGGGAAATGGGTATGTTAGATAATACTGCTTGGAAAGCAGAATGGATTACTATGAAAGATGAAAAAAAATCAACAACATCTTTACCCGCTCATTATTACAGAAATGAATTTTCTGTATCGAAAAAGATTAGCTCAGCCAGAGTTTATGCAAGTTCACTCGGAATATATCAATTGTTTATAAATGGAAAAAAGGTTGGCAATCAGCTTTTTACTCCAGGATTTACAAGTTATAAGAAACGTATTCAATATCAAACTTATGATGTTACATCAATGCTCCAAGCCAAGAATGCGATAGGGGCAATGGTCGGCGATGGTTGGTATCGTGGCTATTTAGGTTGGGATGGTTTGCGTGCTTATTATGGCGATAAATTGGCTTTGTTTGTACAATTGCAAATAAATTACACTGATGGAACGAATGAAATTATCAGTACAGACAAGAATTGGAAATCATCTACTGGAGCTATTTTAGAATCGGATATTTATAATGGCGAAGTATATGATGCTCGCAACGAAATGCAAGCCTGGGCCAATGCCGATTTTAAAGCTGATAATTGGAAATCTGTTGATATTCTGAACCATCCTAAAAATATATTGGTTGCGTCTAACGGTTTGCCCGTAACAGCTACTCAGGAAATTAAACCAATTAAGATTATAACTACTCCAAAAGGAGAAACAGTATTGGACTTAGGACAAAACATAGTGGGTTGGGTTCGCATGAAAGTGAATGGAAAACGAGGCGATAAAGTTACTATTCAGTTTGCCGAAGTGTTGGATAAAGACGGTAATTTTTTTACTAAAAACCTCCGAGCAGCAAAAGCTACTGATACTTATATATTGAAGGGTGGGAGCGAAGAGGTTTTTGAACCACATTTCACCTTCCATGGTTTCCGTTTTGTTAAACTCATAAACTATCCAGGAGAACTAACAAAGGATAAAATTACGGGGGTTGTTATTCATTCCGATATGAAAAATACAGGAGCTTTTAGTTGTTCCGATTCATTGATCAATCAATTACAAAGCAATATTCAGTGGGGACAACGCGATAATTTCCTTGATATTCCAACGGATTGCCCTCAACGTGACGAACGGGTAGGTTGGACTGGTGATGCTCAAGTTTTTAGCATGACGGCAGCTTATAATTTTGATGTCGCTTCATTTTACACTAAATGGTTGAAAGACTTAGCATTAGATCAACAACCTAATGGTGAAGTTCCTAATATTATTCCTGATATGTGGAATAATAAAATGGGAGGAGCTACTGCTTGGGCCGATGCTGCTGTAATAGTTCCATGGACTGTTTATCGTGCTTATGGTGATATCCGAATTTTAGAGCAACAATATGAAAGCATGAAAGGCTGGGTAGAGTATATGAAAAAAAGTGCAGGTGATGATTATTTATGGAACGACCCAAATCATTGGCATTGGGGCGATTGGTTGGCATTTCATTCTGAGAATCCTGATTATGCTGGCTCTGTTACCGAAAAAGATTTGATAGCTACAGCCTATTTTAATTATTCAACAAGCATAGTAAGTAAAGTGGCTTCTATTTTAGGTAAAACGGAAGATGCCAATAAATACCAACAACTTACCGAGAAAATTAAGAAAGCATTTGCTAATGAGTATATTACTCCCAATGGAAGATTGGTTTCGCATACACAAACTGCTTATGCATTGGCCTTATCTTTCGATTTAATTCCTGAAAATCTTCGTCAAAGGTCTGCTGAATTTTTCGTAGCTGATGTAAAGAAGTTTGGACATTTAACGACTGGATTTGTGGGTACTCCTTTACTGTGCAGTACGCTTTCGAGCATTGGTCGCGACGATTTAGCATTTATGTTGCTGAATCGCAAACGGTATCCATCATGGTTATATCCAGTAACACAAGGAGCTACCACTATTTGGGAGCGATGGGATACACAGAAGCCAGATGGTTCAATAATAGATGGTATGAATAGTTTTAATCATTATGCTTATGGAGCAATTGGCGAATGGTTGTACAATTATGTGGCAGGAATAAGTATTGATGTTGAAAAGCCAGGTTATAAGCATATTCTTTTTTATCCTCATCCAGGCGGTGGACTTACTCATGCCGCAGGTGAAATTAAGACGCTTTATGGTACTGTGAAATCGGCTTGGCAGACGAAAGATGCTAAATTTACCTACAGCATTGAAATTCCCGCCAATACTACAGGTACTGTAACTTTGCAGAATGTGAAACAAGATAAATTGTTGATAAATTCAGTACCAGCCACAGCATTTAAAAATATCAAAATGAATCAGGTAGATGCTAATCTTCAAATAGAATTGGGATCTGGAAAATATCAATTTGTTTATTAATAGAATGTGAGAGTTTAATAATAAAAATATGTAGTACACAGTAAGCATTCGGTAAAGACCGTATTGTAAAAGTAAGAAAAGCAGAAACATAAAAGGAGTTGTCTTTTTAGGTTTCTGTTTTTTTTATTTGAAGTATATCATATTTGGTGGATTTCCAGTTTTCTGGGAAGAGTTTGTCGATTTCCTTGATTTTAGTCTGGTTGATGTTTTTCAGAACTTATGTTAACCAGTGGAAGTGATTTCCTTCTGCTAATTTGCAGCAGCCAAAGCAAGTGTAGAACATGGCTGTATCTCCCGCAGCACACAGGTAATTTTTTCTACCTATGGCCATGGGTCTATAGAGTTTTCCAGCTGATTGTTGTCAATTAGTATCGGGCATCTGTAGCAGACCTTGACTTATTAGATAAATTTAGGGATTTTTTCTGTATTGTGAAGGTGTAACTCCGTATAGTTTGTGAAATTTCTTGATATAATAACTTGTCGAACTAAAGCCAACTAAAACAGCAATATCGGTAATGCTCAATTCGGGGGAATGACTCAGATAATGGATACTCTTTTTCAGCCGTATATTTGCAATAAAGTCGTTGGGGGTTTGTCCAGTTACCCCTTTTAGTTTTTGGAATAGATTGGTGCGGCTGAGCCACATTTCCGAAGCGAAGATACTCACATCGAAGTTGGCATTATCAATATTTTTCTCTACAATATTGGTGGCTTTCTCCAACAGTTGCTGATCGATGGAGTTGGTGGCAATCAATTGTGGTTCACTGTCAATCTGTGTTGCATAACGGAGTTGAAGGGCTTTGCGTGAGTTCACTAAGTTATTACAACGCGTAATCAAAACTTTGATATTGAATGGCTTAACTACATAATCGTCAGCCCCAGTAAGTAAGCCCTGCACCACAAAGTCAGCAGCAGTTTTGGCGGTAAGCAGTACGATAGGAATATGCGAAGTGTCGAAATTTGATTTCAACTTCGAGCACATTTCAATGCCCGACATACGAGGCATCATTACATCGCTCAATATTATATCAGGTTGATGTTTGCTGGCTTTTTCAAATCCATCTACACCATCCACAGCAGTAAATACTTTATAAATCGGTTCAAAAATTCCACTC
>JBBRHJ010000017.1:0-28973 GCA_038222885.1 Bacteroidales bacterium
TTATGACAATCAGTTTATAGGCGGAACTTGTGCCATTGATATAGGTGGCTATTATAATCTCAAAGGTTCCTATGCCTTTTCATGGGATATACACGATAATTACTTTTCGCCTTTAGTTGCTGCAAAAGATGTTTACAGACCCGATTATTCTATTACGATTGAAGGTCCAAATAGTAACGATGTAATTATAAGAGATAATCACTGGTATAAGTTGGCGCATCCAATCTCAATAGGCGGTACATGGCCTTCTGCTTCCACAGCAGCCACAGTAACAAGTAATATACAGGTATATCGTAATGTTATGGAATCCTGCGGGTACAATAATTCGGGACTTTACCATAACATCCTGCAGGTAAGTGCGCAATACTCAGGAAGTACAATTAGTGCTATATATTTCTACAACAACATAATAGATTCAGACGTCACAAAAAATGCAGGTATAAAGTTTAGCACTTCAGCCGGAGTAACAATGACAGATGTTCAGGTAATCAATAATGTAATCCAGCATTGTCAGAATGGGTCATTCGTTCACGTATACAATGCCGGAACGATTGACGGATTTAATTTAAAAAATAACTGTACGTTTGATAATAAATCTACAAGTATAAAATTGGAAGTAAATTCAATTTTGAACTTCATTTTTACCGGGAATATCACTTCGAATCCACTTTTTGTTTCAACCACTGATTTTCATTTACAATCCACATCTCCTGCAAAAGCTGCCGGCATGAATGTTGGGTTGGCTTATTCCGGTAATGCACCTGATATTGGAAGGTATGAGTATATTTCGCAGCCGACAAACCAAAATCCCGTTATTAGTTACCAATCATTTTCGTTAGCAGAAAACTCTGCAAACAGTTTAATTGCAGGAACAGTTATAGCAAGTGATCCTGATGCCGGGCAAACTTTAACATTTTCTATCCTTTCAGGCAACACCGGCGGGGCTTTTGCTATAAATGCTTCAAGCGGGGCAGTTACAGTGGCAAATTCAGCTGCTTTAAATTATGAGGTCACTCCTTCCTTTGCACTGCTTGTAAAAGTACAGGATAACGGAACAGGTAACCTGAGCAGCCAGGCAACAGTTACTATTTCCCTCCTGGATGTTAATGAAGCTCCGGTGCTTGCAAATCAGTCCTTCGCAGTGGCTGAAAACTCATCAAACGGCACCGCTGTCGGAACTGTAGTAGCTGCCGATCCCGATGCAGGGCAAACAAAAACTTTTTTCATCCTTTCGGGCAACACCAGCGGGGCATTTGCTATTATTGCTTCCACAGGAGTAATAAATGTTGTCAATTCAGCAGTTTTAGATTATGAAATTACGCCTTCCTTTGCACTGATAATAAGTGTACAGGATAACGGAACAGGAAACCTGAGCAGCCAGGCAAGTGTTACAGTCATACTGGACGATGTTAACGAATTGCCTCTTACAAGCAACCAGGCCTTTATGTTAAACCAAAATGCACCGCTAGGCACTTCTGTCGGGATAGTTCAGGCTGCGGATCCTGATGCAGGACAGTCTTTAATCTATTCTATCGAATCAGGCAATACTTCCGGAACATTTTCAATAAATGCTTCAACCGGTGAGATATTTGTTTCAAATCCTTCAGATATTAAGCTCAAATCAAGCCTGTCATTTGAGCTGGTAATTAAAGTGCAGGATAATGCTGCTCCCAGTCTGAGTAACCAGGCAATAGTAACAGTTATGGTATTCAGTAACATTCAGCCTCCGGTGATTTTAAACCAGACTAAAAGATCACTGGAACACCAGCCCGTTGGAACCATGGTCGGAAAAATAGATGCATACGATCCCAACTCAAACAGCCCGTTAACCTATAATATAATTTCCGGCAATATTGGAAATGGATTTGCAATCAATACCAACACCGGTGATTTAACCATTAACAACCCTGCAGTTGTTTGTTTTGAGGGACATCCGGTTTTCAACCTTACTGTTAGCGTCCAGGAAACCGAGGGTCTCTCAAGTGAAGCAGTGGTTACAATTGATGTTGACGATATAAATGAACAACCGGTTTGCCACAACCAGGAATTTTCAATTGAGGAAAATTCCCCTGTCAGGACAGTTGTAGGAACGATTATTGCAAAAGATTATGATTTTAACCAGTCTCTAACCTATTCCATTGTTTATGGCAATGCAAACAATGCTTTTTTCATAAATCCAACCGATGGTTCTTTGAGTGTCAATAACCCGGCAGCCCTGGATTTTGAAGAAAATAAGGAATTTGATCTTGTTGTTTCTGTACAGGATAATGGTGAAGGAAATCTGACCGTGTTCCCGACTATTACCGTTAAACTGACAGATGTAAATGAACCTCCTGTAATGGAAAACCAGATATTGAGTTTAAATGAAAATTCTGCACCAGGTACCGAAATAGGTTATTTACGGGCAACTGATCCGGATCAGGGACAATCCTTAACATATACCATTATCAGCGGAAATGAAGGGCAGGGATTTAAACTGGATCCGGAAACAGGACTCCTAAGCCTGGCTGATCCTTCAAAAATATTTTCCGGCCGAAGCCCATTAACAACATTAACCGTAATTGTTCAGGATAACGGGAGTGATCCTCTCTCAGCTTTGTCTGTTATTACGATAACTTTAAACCCAAATACAGGAATCAAACCTTTGCCTGATGGTTTAAAAGATGTTGATATCTCTGTTTATCCTAACCCAACAACTGATATTGTTAATTTTGACCTGGGTAAGATTGTAGATCAGCCGGTCAGCATTAAGTTATTTGGAATGAACGGGCAGGAAATCTATTCAACAGTAGCGAAAGGGGAAAAGAAGATATCAATAGATATGAAAGGAGAAAAGCCTGGTATATATCTTGCTGTGATAACAATAAATGATAAGACTTATACCAAAAGAATAATAGCTCAGAATTAAGTGTAGGCTAAAAGTTTAAAATACAAAAGCCGCCCGAATGAGGCGGCTTTTGTATTTTTCCCGAGATTGATAAGTGATTTCTGGGGTCGGCCTTATAAATTAAAACTGATTATATTTCATCAACAATCCTTGTTTTTGCAAGCAGTTCAATATTAGGAACAATAGGATCAGCAATAAACAATTTGTACAGCAGTTGGGTTGATAATATTCCGGCAACAGCCATCTGGTCCATCTCCGAAATATTCGTATTCAGGTTAATTTTATTTATAAGCATCATAACTTTCCCGGCATCAAATATTCCAAACTCCCTGATTCTTTTTTCTGATAGAATCTCTTTGACATACTCCGGAGCTCCTGAACCAAAAAAACTACTTACGATCGGTGCCCTGTAGGCCTGTTTTGACCGTTTTGTTATTGAATCAGGAATTTTGCCTTCACTGATCTTCTTTAAGATGAATTTTTCATTCAAACAATTCAGTTTATAGGAATCGGGTAAATTCGCGCTAAATTCAATGACCCTATAATCTAAAAACGGGTATCTGCCCTCAACAGAATTACCCATTGCCATCCTGTCACCCTGTGAGGAAAGCAGATAACCTGACATGAAAATTGTAGATTCGAGGTATTGCGACCTGGCAAGATCGCTCCATTGCGAAAAATCTTCGGGCAACGCATTGGCAACACTTGTAAGAGAGTTGTAATCTTTTATCTTCGATTCAATCTCCTTTGAAAAATAGGTTTTAATCCGTGATGTATTATGCCAGCGTAAAAGGTGAGAATAAAGTGGATTTTCTGTATCCGAAAGTTTAAATCCAAAAAACATCTTCAGCGCTGTGTTATTTGATTCCTTTATAGCAGGAAGGTATGGGTATAGTTTAGATAATAGCTTAGGTCTACATGACGAATTGGGTTCATTCGCCCAGAATCTGCGGATTTTTGCTTCTTTAAAAATATTATATCCTGCCAGGTTTTCATCAGCTCCTTCGCCGGTAATTACAACTTTTATATTGCTCTCCCGGACTTTCTTCGAGAGCAGGTACATTGGGGTTGGAGAGGTTCTTAATACAGGGAATTCAGTGTGCCATATTGTTTTTACAAATTGTTCCGCTATTTCGTTGGAGGTGCATTCGAACGCTTCATGATTGGTATCGAAATATTTGGCACATTCCAGCTGATAAGCTGTTTCGTCAAATGATTTCTCCTTAAATCCAATAGAAAAAGTATTCAGGATGCCGGGATCAATTTCGTGTATCATTGCTGTGGTAACACTTGAATCAAGTCCTCCGCTCAAGTAAGCGCCAACCGGAACATCCGCCCTGAGCCTTATTCTGACAGCATCTTTTAATAAAGCTTCAAGTTCTTCCTTTTTCTGTGAAAAATTGCCGGATACTGTTTCAGCCTGTAATGGGAATTCCATTTGCCAATAGCGTTCGACCTGAACATTTCCGTCTTTCACAAGCATATAGTGTGCCGGAGGAAGCTCATAGATACCTTTAAACGGAGTATTGGGAGATAAGGTTGTCCAGTATGTAAAAACCTGTGCCAGGCTTTCAGGATCCAGTTCTTTATCAATATCATCCAGGGTGAATACTCCCTTTATTTCGGAGCAAAATGCAAATGATTGGTTTTTAGACCAATAGAATAAAGGCCTGATCCCTACCCTATCCCGGGCCAGAAATAATTCCTGTTTATTCTTATCCCAGATACAAAAAGCAAATTGCCCGTTAAAATATTTGAGGCAGGCAGGGCCATATCTGGCATACATCTGAACAACTACTTCAGTGTCACAGGTGGTACGGAATTTAACCCCTTTTTTCTCAAGGTCAGCACGCAATTCAGGATAATTAAAGACTTCCCCGTTGTATACAATCCAGAAATTACCGGACTCATCAGAGAGTGGCTGCTGTCCGGTTGACAAGTCGACTATGCTAAGCCTAACACTTCCAAGAGCTACTTTTTCGCCAACATAAATTCCGGATTCATCGGGCCCTCTGTAATTAATAACAGAAAGCATCCTTTTGATATGGTATTCATTGGAAGACTTCGCACAACCCGGATAATTATATATCCCTGCAATTCCACACATGTTGAATATTTAATTTAATTTGCTTTCAATAAAACGGGCAATGGCATCAATAGATTCAAAATTATCTTCCAGCAGCTCCGAATCTTTCGCTTTAATTGCGAAAGTTTCTTCAATAAAATTGATCAGCGAAATAAACCCCATCGAATCAAAAATCCCTTCAATAAATATCAGGGTTTCATTTTTCACTTGCTCTACAGGGGCAAACGTTGTATCAATAACAAATTGTCTTATTTTTTCTTTAACTTCTACTATATTTTCCATTTAACTTCAATTTGGGCTTTATATTTTATTTGAGTTTAATTTTATCGCGGTTCATTTATTAATTTTTCCTCTTAGAGCTTTATTTTTAACTAGTTTCATAGTTGGAGCTTTAATAGCGGAGGTGTTGAGATCTTCGAAGAATGAATTAATATTCCTTTTATTTTCCGTTCGGGTGGTTATAAACGCCGGTAAGTGATGTTTTATTTCCATCATTCTCAATTACGTCGGTAATACGCTGGCAAAAGAGCGGAGACACTTTCTGAGCAAACTCTTTGCTTGGATGAGAATTTTCAGGATCAGTGGCATATTCCGGTTTCATGTATAACCCTCCTTCGGTTTCTAGTTCATAAAAATCCCATAAAAAAATGTTATCATTCTCTGTGTCCCAGGTATTGCGGACCCACTCGAAGAATGACTGGGAAAGCAGGGCATTGGCTTCTGAAATTTTTGGCTGCACGCGAACAGCACCAGTCCAAATCAGGAATTTGGTGCTGGGAAACTGCAGGAGTTTTTGTTTTAGAGCCTCATATTGAAGTTTGTAGTTTTCAATAGTTTTTTCAGGTGAATTAATGTCAGCCGTTGTGTCCCCCTGGGCAAAGTCGCCAACGGGAAAACAGTGTTTAAAAATTATCATGTTGTACTCTTTGGTCAGCATTTCGAGGGTTGGCTCTCCCTTGTATGGTTTATCTCCAGCATTTTTCACCCAAATGTTATAATAATCATAAGGATAATTTTCCCATCCATAAGGCTCCTGTTTAGGGAAAATCTGCTCAGAAATCTGGTACTCTGTTTCATGAGATTTGTTATAGTTATCAAACCATTTGGGGACATCATATTTAGCGCCCAGGCGTATGCCTTTTATTGTTATTGAATTGCTCCCTCCTTTCCAGATAGATTCACCTGTACTATGATGGAGAAATAAAATTTTGTATTCAGCGTTATCTGAAGACGTGGTATTCGTACATTGGATGATAATGAATGAAAATAAAATTACCGATAACATCAGTAACCCGGATTTCATGAACTTTCTTTTCATTGTTTTGGTATTTAATTTTAGCTTATTAAAGTGTAATAATCTGAATATAATAGCAATCCAGACATTTGAGTTTCAATTCGCTACCGGTTTATTGAATTATTAACAACTCAAATTTGAAATGGTTTGTAGGATTATAGGCGCAGATTTCCAGTACATTTTCTCTGAAGACTAAAAAATGAATGAAACGGGTGCCTAAAATTTCATATATTCAATTGGAAAGTATGGCGGATCGGATAAAATGATTAACAAAATCAATACAATATATCCGGCCCACTGGAACCAAAAGGGTTGTTTTAAAAATAGTGAAAGCAGATTTTTACCTTTCTCATTCAGCATTTCTGCTATAAAAATCATCGTAAAGCTAAGTAACGCCAGTCCAAATAAAAAGTAATCAGAAATAAAAGCTTGTTTAACTATAGCTGTTGATTCAAAATCAAATAGATGGCTTAAAATGTACCATGCATCCGAGATGGTTGGCGAGAAAAAGAAAACCATAGAAAGGCAGGCAAACAGAAAAACAATTATTCTGCTAAAAGTATTAACAAAGCTTTTGGGGTAGCGAGTTGCAGTCTTCAGACGGTATTTCTTTGTATAAAATTCATATACAATGGCAAGACCTTGCAGGAAACCTAAAACTACAAATGTCCAGTTTGCTGCATGCCACACTCCTATTACAAGGAAAGTTAAAAAGACCCCGCTTACAATCGCTAAATTCTCATATCTCCTGTATTTTACGATAAATGGGCTATAAATAAAGTCGTTGCACCAGGAGGATAAAGAAATATGCCATCTTCTCCAGAATTCAGATACATTTCTTGCCAAAAAAGGACGATTGAAATTATCAACCAGATTAATGCCCATGATTTTGGCCGAGCCTAATGCCATATCTGTATAGCCCGAAAATTCAGTATATATGTATATTGTTTGAAGAATAAAAACAGCAATCAGTTGAATTCCTGAATAAAGATGAACATTGCTATAAACCAGGTGAACAGGTTCGTACAAGGCTGTAGCTATCACCCCTTTCTTAAACGCGCCCCAAAGTATTAGCCTTAGTCCATCATAAATATTTTCTTTCCTGAAAATTCCGGGGGTTTTTAGTTGCGGGAAAAAATGATTCGATCTTTCAACCGGTCCCGAGAAAAATTTTGGGAAAAATACCAGGTAGGTGAGGAATTTAAAATAGTCAGGTTCGGGTTTTTCACTTCCGCGGTTAATCCGTATCACATATCCTAATGCCTGAAACGTGTAGTATGAAATTCCAAGTGGAATTATTACATCAATTAAATTCCAATGGGAGCCATCTGAAAATAAAGCAAAGAGACTGTTAATCCCATCCCTCAGGAGATTGAAATATTTAAAAAAAGACAGAAATAATATATCTATTGCAATTGCTGACCAGAAAATCCTGAGTTTCAGGCTGGCATTACTCCTGTATTTTTCGATATTTAATCCGATGATATAGTTAAATGTGGAAAAAAGGAATACATACAGGGCAACTTTCCACGAAATAAAGGCAATTAAACTAATGCTCGCAGCAAACAGTACAATGTGCTTAAGATTTTCTTTTACAGCATAATAAATCACTGAAACTACCGAAAGAAAACCAAGATATATTCCAAGGTATAACAACATAAGGCTACTATCGGATATTAAGTTTTTTTATACAATTTATGGTACTGAAGCAGGTTGGAAAATAAATCCTATTGAAATCTGTCAGGTAATTTTCGTTATTTATTTCGCTTTTTTACCGGAGGCATTGTACGGCAGTTTCGTTTCGAATAAAATCGTTTTTGGAACCTTATTTATTGAAAGCTTTGATGCACAATATTTCATGATTTCATTCTCTGTCAGGGAATCTTTATCCTCCTCATTAATGAATACTGTCGCCTTGATTGCCTCTCCCTGAATTTCATCGGGGATTGATTCAATGGAACATGCAATAACTCCCGGATACGTAACGATAACTTCTTCGATTTCCTGCGGACTTATTCTTACTCCTCCAACTTTAATAATTTCTTTTTTTCTGCTTTGTATGTATATATAGCCTTCTTCATCAACCTGCGCAAGATCACCGGTGTATAGCCAGCCGTCTTTCAAAGCTTTTGCAGTGTCTTCAGGATCATTCAGATAACCTTGCATAATATTGTCACCACTGGCAATTATTTCGCCTGTTTCGTTTGGTTTAACAGTTTCACCCTTTTCGTTTACCACCTTTAATGTAACGCCGGGAATTCCTTTGCCAATAGACCCTATTTTGCTTGCCATTTTTTCGGGTGGAAGGTACGAAAGCCTTGCTGTCGCTTCCGTTTGTCCATACATCACATAGAATTTAATTTCAGGAAAAGAGTCAGTGAATTCACGGATAAATGTAACATGCAGTTTGCCCCCCGCCTGCGTTACATACCTTAACGAAGGAAATTTTGTTGTTTTAAAATCGCGGGTTTTCCGTAACAATATCTGGTAATGACTAGGCACCCCTGCAAATCCTGTGCATTGATATTTATTTATATCCTGTAATACAGTTCCAATGAAAATAAAGTTGTTATTCAAAACAACCGAACCACCCACCTTTAAATGAGTGTGTAACAATGATAACCCGTAACAGTAGTAAAAGGGTAAAACAACCTCCATCGTATCTATTGTTGTAAGCTGAAGATACTCGACAATGGACCGGGTATTGGCAATAATATTTTTATGCGAGATCAGAACCCCTTTTTGTTCACCTGTTGAACCTGATGTAAAAATAATCTCAGCAATTCTGTGATCATCAAATTCATCTGATTTTGCTTCGGGCTGGGCGAAGTCTTCTGAATCGGACGAGCTGATAAAATCTTCATCCAGCAAATTAAAACTGTAACCTTTATACTTTTCTTTATATCTCTTACTGACAAAAGCAAAATTCACATTAGTTTTATCGAGTATCTGATTAAGATTTTCACTTTCGATTGCCGGGTTTAACGGAATACAAATATTTCCTGACTTGAGAATTGACAAATACGCAATTATTTGAAATACAGAGTTCTCACTCAAAATAACAATATGATTATTCTCCCCTATCAGCGAATTTATTTTCGATGCCAGCATGTTACAGTCATCATATAGTTTTGAGAAAGTAATTTGCTGATGCGACCCTAAAACAAAATTTTTATCCAGGGAGCAGGATTCTGCAAACAGAAAATCAAAAACATTCATATAAAAAAAATATAGCTATATTGAATAAAAAACAGGGCTTTGACGAAGGTATTCTGTCGTTTTCTGTTTACGGGCAAAATTATTAAAAATACTTGCCACATCTTCAACTGAAATCGACATAACCTCTGCAACCAGTTTAACATCAACCTGATTTTCGTAAGCATACCATAAGATATCCATTTTCTCGAATGGTAACTGATAAAAAAACTCCTCCTGCGTTTGTTCGGCAGTATAAGTATCTGTTGTAGGTGTGCGATTTATAATTTCTTCCGGAACATTCAGATAGCTTGCCAGTTGATAAACCTGAGTCTTATACAAATGAGCTATTGGCATAATATCCGCCCCGCCATCGCCATATTTTACAAAAAAGCCTTGTTCTACCTCATGTTTATTAGGTGTTCCTATCACTGCGTAATGGAGTCTTTCAGCATGATAATACAGCATCGACATACGGCACCTTTGCTTAAAATTCGATGCAGCAACTATCTGTAAATATTCCCTTACCGGGATAATTTTACTTTCACTTTTCCCGGATTTGTTAATAATTGTCAGTAAAAATAATGGAGGAAGATTTTGATTGATACTACCCGCTTTCAAACTGATTTTCATTTTATAGTCCGTCGGATTATATTCAGGAAAAACAAAACTCACTGCTTCGTCTCTTCTTTTATAGCAGGCAAACCCATCAAGCGCATTGGTAATATTTTCTTCAATCGTTCGAATTCCATATTTCTCAGCCAGCTTTAAAGCCAGATTTTTACTGTCAGCACTCGAATCTTTTTCCGGCAGCATTATCCCAACCACTTTATCCGAACCAAATGCTTTAACAGCAAGAGCCAGGGTTAATGACGAATCAATCCCGCCACTTATCCCAACAACAGCACCTTTTCTCTTAAGCACATTGTGCATGTCATCCCTCAGTTTTTCACAAATCCTGTCAACCTCGGCACCAATATTCTGAATTTGCAGGGCATCTTTAGAGAAATTTTTATTTATATCGTTTTTCATATTTTGTTTATTTTAAATTGACAAATACTCAAGATTTATCATGGTTATTTTTTATGTGCTCAATGAAGTATAATCAGAATTCTTTCTTTCCAACCGAATTATTATCCTTTTCCAACTTATCTATTAAAAGGTTAGTAAATATGGTTGCCCCGTTTTCATTCAGGTGAGTCGGATCAGTAAAATATTTTGCGTTATTCAGAAACAGCGTATCGCATGAATAATCAAAAAAATCTACTCCGTTTTTCGTTGCTATTTCCCTGGCCAGATGGTTTGATTTTTCAACTTTTGTCAGTTTCATAAAATCGGGCGAAACAACCACATACAATTTTACATTTGCTTGCCTGCAATCCTGAATAAACGAATTAAAGAAATTGACTCTATTACTATCGATTTTATAATCAGGTATGTCGTGAGTAATTATTTTTTCGTTCAACACTTTTGATAAAGGGACAAAGCCTTTTAAGTCCTTATTCCGTAACTTATTAAACTCGGCATTCCCTGCAAGGATTGAAAATATCATTGAATTGTACGGGTAAACTGACGACAGTAATTTAAATTTCTCATACTTGCTTTTGTATGCAACGATCGGCCTGATCTCAGGGTGTGCTTTATAGTATGGAAGCAACATGGAAAGCCTGTCGTAAGCATCTTGTTTTGTTTCAAATTCCCAACTCACATCCAAAATAATAATTTTGGGTGAATATCTTTTCAGAACAGATTTCAATAAAGCATAATCGAAAAAGATTGAACCTCCATCGCGACCAACATTGTAGGCAGAGTAACCAAGACGGTTCTGAAAAAGCTCAGGATTGTATGAATGGTTTGCTTTTGAAGTTCCAAATATTAATACATCCTCCGAAGATTTTTCGATAGCGTATGTAGTATGATACAGAGTACCTGAATCCTGACTGTAATAATAATTTTTAAGCAGGCTTCCTGCAATAAAGTCAATTACAAAAAAAAGGAAAATGAAAAAAATCAGTTTTGCAGCAAACGAAAAATTTGTCTTCTGATTCATCATGCCTGTCTTACTATTATTCATCAGTTTAGCCTGTTTCAGAACGCAAAATAAATAAACTGTCCTCCGTCGAATACACCGGCAACAATAATATAAACAAGTAACAAGGCATAACTTACCTCTTGTAACATCCATTTGTGTTTTTCAAACAACGGAAACTTAAAAAGTTTAAATTCTTCTCTTATGTCCGAAAGTAGTAATATGGCCACTCCTGCTACTATGAATGCAATAGTTGAAGGCGAATCGATGAATAGTTTTCCCGGGGCTGAGGCAATGATGTTTACTATTTTAGACGCTGCATCATAAGTTGTAGTCCGGAAAACAATAAGTGAAAAAGTGAAGAAAATAAAAGTTAATAGGATGCTGAAGTTGTTATAAATGAATGCCGGTATCTTTTTGGCCATTTTCTTTCTGCTGCTTCGTGTCAACACTTCATATATCAGTGCAAAAGCCTGAAGAATTCCAAATATCACAAAATTCCAGGAAGCTCCATGCCAAACCCCAATAACGATAAAAGCTATAAGCAAAGCATATACTACGCCCCAGTTACCCCAATCACGCCTTTTAAAAACAATAGGGTTGTATATATAATCATTTACCCATGAAGAAAGTGAAATATGCCAACGCCGCCAAAAATCAGATACATTTCTTGCCAGAAGCGGTCTCCTGAAGTTATCCATCAGGTTTATTCCAAACAATCTTGCACTACCAATGGCAATGTCAGTATATCCTGAGAAATCGGCATAAACCTGTATTGGATACAGAAAAGTTGCTACCCAAAATGTCGTGCTGTTATGCTGGGGCAGGTGTGTATACACTGCATCAACATACAGTGAAATCCGGTCGGCGACCACCAGTTTTTTAAATAATCCCCAGCTGATCCGCTTTCCTCCTTCAATTAAATCATTATGGTTGAATACGTGTGCCAACGACAACTGAGGCATCAGGTTTTTTGAGCGTTCTATTGGCCCAACCAATAATTTAGGGAAAAACAATATAAAAAGGCTGAATTTCGCAAAATCCCGCTCCGCTTTCTGCGATCCCCGGTAAATGTCGAGTATATAACCAATTGTCTGAAAAATATAATAAGAAAGTCCCAGAGGAAGAAGGACTTCCGTAAGCAGGAAATTATTTTTCAGGCTGCTTATTCCTGGTAAACTAAAAATATTGTCGATAAAAAAATTCCAGTATTTAAAATAAACCAGGATTCCTAAATTTATAAAAATACTCAGGTACAGATACCTGGATTTCAAAACCTTATTAACGGTATCTCCAATTTTGATACCTATCAGGTAATTGGCAGATATGAGTGAAACAATAATTAATACATAAGATATTTTGACATACATGTAAAAAATCAGACTAGCCAAAATCAGCACATAATTCCTGTATTTAAAAGGAATCAGGTAAAATGCCGCATAAGTGCAGGCTAGAAAAATAAAATAGATTATTGAGGTCGAAATCATGAGATGTTATACCTGAGCTGAATTTTTTACTGGTTTTTTATAGAATTACCAATCTTGCATTATGGCATCTGCCTGAGAATATAAACTGATTTTAATTCAACTTTGATTGAATCCCATGGCACAAGTCTCCGACATTTTGAAAGTTTAAAAGATCATTCAGATCAAACCGTATTTTAAAATGTTTTTCAATTGAGGTAATTACCTGTATATGGTTCAGTGAATCCCACGCCTCAATAGTAGATGTATCACTTAATTCATTTAGCTTTATGCTGTTATCTTCAAATAATTCAATGAAAATGTCGTTTACCTGGTCTATTATTTGCTTTAGTTCCATTTTTAGTCTTTATCGGTTGTTCTTATATTTGCATTTTGAGTTAATTTTACCCTAAACACATTCTTGAATTATTTGGAGTAGCTGTACATTGCCAGACAGAAATAGGTTTTACAAATAATGGTTGAAACTATACAGACCTGCATTTATATTTAACTGTGTAATCAGTGTATTCTGTGGCCTGCAATAATCCATAATTGCATTGACCAGTTTGATTGGTTACTATGTATTGAATTCAATCAATTTCGTTCAACAAAACCTTGTTTTATCTGAATAAATTCTCCTTTGAAAGACCAGCAAGCAAATTCCCTGACAAGTTGCAGTATTCATACTAACTCAAATGGTCTTAGGAATTTACAATTATTCAGATTAATAATACGGAAAGGATTTCCTTTGGATTATTCCGGAGAATTCAACTTTTTTTTAGACAGAAAAGAGCGGAAAACAACCTCATGTTCATGCGCTACTTTGTCCCAGCTGAAAAGGGAATCAGCCCTCTTTTTTGCCTTGTCAGAATTGTTCTCAATTAACTTTTTCGAATTTAAGGAGAGTTCCATTGCTGACAATAGCGAGTCAATATTCCCCTGTTCAAACAAGATTGCCGTATCATCAACAGCATATATATTTTCTTTAATGTCGCTGCAGATAATAGGTGTCCCCATCCCCATAACATTTAATACAACCGGCGAAAGACCCTCGACATCAGATGGCTGGATGTAACAATAAGCGTGTTTCATCAATCGGAGAGAATCATCGCCATAAATGTAACCTGAAAATATGATCCGGCTGTCATTCGTTGAACGCATGTTTTTTTCATAGTCTGAAGGATTTGGAGATCCACCCACCAAAACAAGGTTTTTATCTGTTTTCAACTTATTAAAGGCAGGAATAAGATAATGCAAGCCTTTGTCAGGGATTATCCGTCCAATAAACAAAAAGTAGTCTCCTTTTTTAATTTTCAAATCATTAAAAATGGTGTCATCTTCACTAAATTCAGTAACATCACTGCCGAAAGGGATGAAATCATATTTCTTCTTGTATCTTTTTTCGAAAAGTTCTTTTGCAAAAACATTATCGAAAATAACCATGTTCGGTAAGTATGCAGTTAAAAATGCCGAGAATTTCAAAAATATTTTTCCGTACCAGGGCCACTTCTCCCTGTTCCAATCTATTCCGTCCTGGCTCAAAAACACCTTTTTTCCGGCCAATCTTAGGAACAGTGCCCAAATACTGTTTCCTCCATTTTGGATATGTACAATATCGGCTGTATTTCTAAAAATAATATCTACAGTGCATTTGAAGGAATGGAATAAGGTATCAAAACCCTTTTTACTGATTGTTTTGAAATTTTTAAGCCTGATGCCCATATATTCAGTGGCCAGGGCTTTCTGCCCGGGATATAAGCGATTATAGCCTATTACCTGATGTCCGGATTCGACTAGACGAGGAAATAGCTCCGATGCAAATTTATCAGCACCGGCACAACCTTCCCGCAGAGGAAGTGACCTGAACCCAAATGCGGCTATTCTTAATTTTTTATTCATAAATCTAATTAAAGATGCTGCTTTTCTGATCAAGAATATTTATAACCATTCAGAATCAAATTGATAATTATCCTTTTTCAAAAGCATTTTGTGCCTCCAAATAATCTTTCGCAATTGACTCTGTCATAATATCCCAGGATATTTCACGAGATCTTTTTCTTGCACCAGTTTTTAGGTCTTCGAGATAATTGTTATCCAGGATTAATCTGTTCATTGCATTATGAAATTCCTGAATACTTATCTTTGGTGATATAAATGGGATTTTAATTCCGCAAGATTCATTTATTGCAATACTCATTCCATTTATGTCATGGCAAATAACTGGAAGTCCCATTGACAAAGCTTCCGGGATCACATTTGTAGTGGCTTCACGCAAACTTGTATGAATCAGAAAATCTGCTTCTCCCATCAATTTAAATACCTCGTCATGGCTTACACGTTCTATCCATTCAATATTGTTCAGATGAAGGTCCTTAGCCAATTGGTGCAAAGATTCTTTTAATGGGCCACTACCTATAATCATTAAATCAATCAGGTTATTAGTTTGAGTTCCCATTGCTAATGCTTTCAATAGAATTGATGGAGCCTTGCGTTCATTTAATTGCCCGCACCAGATGCCTTTTATTCTGCGAGGGCCATCTGCCTTTTTATTTATTGGATAGACGCCTTCATAAGTACCGGCATCAAGCATAACCTTAATTTTGCCGGTAGCCCTGTTATTAAACTTTGCAAAATCTTGCTCCGAAAATGCATAAATAACTGAAGCTATTTTATTTGATTTCCTAATTCTGGAATTGAAATTAAACTGATATAAATTGGAAAAGGAACGTATCAATTCCAAAATCATATTTGGAAATGATAAAAGGGGATAAAATTTAAAGGGTAAAATTGAGGTTCCGCCTGTGGGCCCCCAAAAAAAAGGAATACCAAGTTTCCAGCCATAACCTGGTTCACGGAATGTTATTTGAGTCAGTTGGTGAATAATTTGAAATTGATTATTCTTGTGCAATTTTTCGGCCTCTTTGAAGGCCGTTTTTTGCCAGTATTTATAACCTAAATAATATAAAGCAGGCAATCCAATAGAGCTTAATCTTTTGAATGAGGAATTAAAGGATGCTATAATTCTGGTTGCTCTTGGCCTTTCAATATTTACAAAGCTAAGACCTTGAATGGAACCATTAGTCTGAATATATGATCTAACGGCATCAACATAGCTGTTTTTCCCAAAATGGCTGCCATTTGCATAAATTACTGTAACATCATGATACTTTGATAAACGGGTAACTATATTCCAGCCTTCAGCGCATTCAGATCCTTTTATTGGGGATAATTCATGTGCAATTACTAGAACGCGTAATCTGTGGTTTTCCATGGCAATTTGAAATTCTTATGTCATTTTGAAGCAAACCTACGTATAGATACAAAGTAATTTGTCACTTTTACATCAGTCTGTTCTCACCAAACTTATAGTTTGTCAAAATTTCTGAAATATTTACACCATATTATTTTGTATCCAAGTAGCTACTGTAATAATTATTCAGATATTCCTCCAAAGCCACTTTCCAATCCCTCATTATGTTCATATTCCGGATAGTAAGCTTGGTGTTAACAAGCCTCTCGCAGGGCGGACGATCTGCAAAATATTCCTTTTTAAAATAATCTGAGTGTACCGAATGGATTTTAATCTTTTCTTCCAGGTGCAAAATCTTAATCATTTCCTGGGCCACTTCCATCCTACTGCTTTCTCCTCCACAAACCAGATTGTATAAACCCCAGTATTCCGCATTGAGGAGAAGTTTTACATTTTTTGCAAAGTCGTGTGTGTAAGTCGGTGTGCCGTCTTTATCATTAACAATGTACAGCTCTTTTTTGCCGTCTTTTAATTGTTTCATGATTTTCTGGATAAATTTTTTATCTTTTTTCGGGCCCGAGCCCATCATCCAGCCTGCTCTGCAAATCAGATAGCGGTTGGCATTTTCAATTACAAATCTTTCGCCGGCATATTTGGCGCGAGCATAGTGGCCTAACGGATTGGGTAAGTCCCAGTCGTCGTACAAATCTTTTTTTCCATCAAAAATTCCGGCGGTGCTTATATACAGCATCGGAATATTTAGCTCATTCGCTATGTAAACAGCATTTTCGACACTCGTGGTATTCGTGAGATAAGTATCCTCAACATGAGTTTCGCAATACTCCAGGTCGGTATAAGCGCCAAGATGAAATAAATAATCCGGATTAAATGACTTCACATCATTTCTGTATGCTTCCAGGTCACGAAAATCAAGGAAGCTTAACCAGGTATCATTTACATCTTTATCAGTACATTTCAGTTCGTAATCTGCTTTAAATTGCTCATAGAAAGCTTCACCAAGCATCCCTCCACATCCTGCGATATATATTCTTTTCATATTTGTTTTTTGTTAAATTTCCTTTTATGAATTTTTCTTTTTTATCAATGATTCGAACAGGTTCATAAGTTTCCCGTAATGGTTCTCCTGCGAAAATTCATCCATCAGTTTCACATAGCTATTTTCGCCAAGTACCTGCGCTTTATCTTTATTGGTAAATAAGTCAATCATCTTGTTTCTAAGGTCCACTGAATCCCGTTGTTCGAATAACAAACCAGTTTTCTCATGCTCTACCAATTCACGCAGGCTTCCGATATTAGCAGCTATAACTGCTTTTTTAAAGGCAAAACTTTCGAGAACAGCATTCGGAAAATTATCATAACATTCCGAAGGCAGGATTGTAAAGAGGCATTCCTGAATATAGCCGGCCATTTCATCGAAATCCATACGGCCTAAAAAAGATATGTTATGCTTTTTCCCCTTCAGATATTGAATCATCTTGCTATCATAATCTGAAGAAGAGAATCCGATTATTTTCAAAGGGTATTCAGTATCTACAAATGCATCAATCATTGTATTAATTCCTTTTTCAGGATCTATCCGGCCAATGTACAGTGCAAAATCTCCGTAATGAATATTACCCGGATTATTTTTGAAATTAAAAAATGTCGGGATGTGGGAAATCTTTTCCCGGGGAATTCCATGTTCAACAAATTTTGTTGCTGTAAATTCCGAAGGTATCACATAGGCATCAATTTTGTTCTGAATTCTAAGAAAATCGTGAAGCAAGTACGAAAAATATTTAAGCAGGGAATATGAATAAGAGTCATGAAAGCATTTATTAATTACTAAATGACGTCTGTCTTTTTTTATACACTTTTCACATATTTCCTGTTTACGTCCCTGGTAAAAGTGGTTGGTTGCACAAATAATCCCGAAATCAGAAATCCTCAATACAACTGGTAATTTATATTTCTTAGCTGCATCAATTATGCTTGGGGATATTTTATTCTCGTAGTACAAAACATAAACCAAGTCGGGCTGTACATCTCTGATTAGTTTTGAAAATTTACTTTTTGCTTCAAACGAATAAAAGAGCCGGCCAAATAAATGCCTGATGTCTGTAAAATTATTTTTCCTGTAATCTTTATAATACACTTCTTCTCCGCTGCCCATTGCATCAAGGAAGTATGAGTCATAAACGGTAGGTTCATTCTTATTATGTTTTATGCTAAAAGGAATTACCACATGTCCATAAGATTCCAGCAAGTGCTTGATGTTAAACAAATAACGCTCAGGCCCTCCGGATATAAAATACCTTAGGTTTGCTATAATAATCTTCATCTATTTTTTTGTTAACAGAATCATGGGTATCTGTTCTTCAGAAAAAATCCGAATCTTTTTGTTGTTTTTGCAAAATGCCTATGATGGCACTTTATGTTACTAATATGCTATGGATTGATCTGGTATTTTTTAATGATGCTAAAGATTATTGCTTCTTGCTAAGAGACTTTTCTTTGATCACAAGGCTAATAAACCTGAAATTCCCCACCAGATAACGCCGCCACAACCGGAAAGGCTCCATGATTAAGCGATAAAACCATTCCAGGCCTAATTTTATCATCCCTTTGGATGCACGTTTTACATTCCCGGAATAAAAATCGAACACAGCACCAACGCAACAAACATGTCCGACTTCCAGTTTATTAAAATTCCTGTAGGCCCATTTTTCCTGTTTAGGAGCCGACATTCCAATAAACAGTACATCAGGCTTGAATGAATTAACAACTGTAATCATTCTTTGATCATCTTCGGCTGAAAAATCAGCCTTAAAAGGAGGCGAATAAGTATGAATGGCTACGTTGGGGAAATCAACAGCGGCCTTTTGAAATATTAATTTCAGAGTAGATTCACTACTCCCTAAAAACATACAGGTACCTTTGCTTTTATTCAGGCGGTTCATCTCAAAGTAAAACAAGTCTGTTCCGGCTATTTTTTTTAGCCTCTCACCTTTCAAATAGCGTTTTGCGAAAACAATACTAATTCCATCCGGCAATAATACACTTGAATGAAGTAATGCTTCTGCAAAATATGCATCCGATTGCGCAATATTAAATGAATGGGCATTGATAGTATTGATCAACAATTTGCCTGATGGCAACTCATCGAGACTTTTATTGAATACAGGAAGATGAAATAGGTTAAAACTCATGGCTCAACTAATATGCTAATAAAAGGGCTTTGGTAGAAAATAAACAAATGAAAACCGGGTAGGTCATGTGTAAAATATTATAACAGAAGTAAAACTTATCTGATTTGGTATTTAAAATGAATTTTTAACCCGGTATAAAAGTATTTCTTTAATTCATGGATAATATGTATAACTCCTGATCTAAGATTAGATGAATTATAATAAATCAGAACAATCCAACAAACAGAAAAACAAATTGTTTCGTAAAATTTGATTGATGCTAATAAAAGCTCTCAAATTTGTGAATTAAGTAAATCAAGCAGAATACAGTCTGATGATTTCAATTAGAGTTATTAGAATAAAGAGTCTGACAAATATATTTGGAGAAACAAATATACAATAAAACCCATTATTAAACAAAAAAAACAAACTCTTCAGAAACGGATTATTTCAGGTTATTCCCTTGTAACTTAAAGTGTATTGTTCAATGTGTTTCTTTAAATCATCCTCATTATAAAATCTGTTTCTGATTTTTTTAGCCGGAACCCCTCCATAAATTGAGAAAGCTTCCACATCTTTAGTTACGAGCGAACCGGCGGCTATAATACTTCCCTGGCATATTTTTACCCCACTCATAATTATTGCCCCATAGCCTATCCACACATCATCCTCCACTATAACTTTTTCATCAAGTCCTTTCCAGTTATAGTTTTTATCGCGTATGCTGCTAGCCAAACGGATAGGGATTCCAATCTGCTGGTAATGATGATCATATCTTCCCACAAACGCAACCCTGTTTGCAATAATTACATTATGGCCTATTTCGGCATCACATTCAATCTGCGAGAATTTACCGATATAAAAATTATCTCCTACAGTAATATTATTCCTGGCATACATATACACCAGCCTTCCGATGTATGGATTTTTCCCGAACGAGTACCGCCTCCATTTGAACTTAATGAGGTAAAAGAACCTGATTTTCCTGATTAATTGCATCATACCAATTGCCATATTTTTAACATTTCTTCTTTTAACCTGTTAACGGCATAAGGTTTGACATTATCATTATACACAGGCGCAGGAATCAACGATGATTTAATCATTCCTTCTGCAAAAAGGTTAGTAATGTGTTCATCGATTACAAAACCGTTTTTACCTTCAATTATGATGGAATTGGCTGAACTAAAGTTTGTTACACAGGCCGGAACACCGCAGGCAATCGCTTCAATGAGGGATGTTGACCATCCTTCCTTATAGGATCCCATAATAAACAGATCCGATGCATTTAAATATAAAGCAACTTCCCGGGCATCCTTTCTCCCTGCCATAACAACCTTTCCATCAAGTTTTGATTCGTGTATATACTCTTCAATCTTCCGGGCATCTTCACCATCGCCGATAAAATAGAAAAGACTGCCAGGTTCTTTCATTTCAAATATTTTAAATGAATCAATCATGAATTTCCAGCCTTTAAGCCAGGAAAGTCTGCCTGTGGTTACAACAAGCGTAATGTTTGCGGGTATCCTAATTTTAATTCTGGATTCAGGTTTGTTATCAGGTTTGAAAATATCTGTGTTTATCCTGGACGGAAATTGATTTACAACATCTTTTGAAATCATTCCGTTGCTTCTTAAAATCATTTCCCGGATTGCTTCAGTGTCACCGGATGCTAAAATTGTTTGAACATGAACCAATCGTTTGAAGAATTTCCTTTCAGCGTATTTTGCAATATACTGGGCGTACCAGTATTTCGAGACTGCTAAAGGATTTTCGAGGCCTGCGAAACAATAACAGGTGTTCTTATACCCAAAATCTTTAAGTCCCATAAGAACTTCCTGGCGCTGAACAAAAACATTATCCAAACTGAGCTTTAAAATTTCATTTCGGTATTTTCTTATATAATAATAATTTGCCAGGCGGTCGGGAATAATACGCTTTGCTGTTTTATCAGAGTAACAGGCAAATGCAAAATAATCAAATTTTATACCATCAATTATTTTCACGAACCATTTTCCTATCGGATCGGTTTTATCCGTGGTTATGCCGGCTAAAGCAATATCATTTCCAAAAGCAGTCATCAGGTTTTTCGCAAACGAAAGATACCCTCCCATCGGGTAGTCATCATAATTGCAAAAGTCAATAATTATAAATCTTTTAGAAGTTTCCATCAGATCTGATCATTCCGGTAAGTTATTTTATTCATCAATATCCTCACAAAATAATGCTCTACAATAAATCAAGACACAATATCCTTATACAATGCAATATAATCATTCATCATTTTTTCCATTGAGAAATCTTCCTGAATCCGGAGTTTCCCCTCTGTGCCCATGGTAAAACGTAGATTTTCATTGTTCAGAAGAATCTGTATTTTATCCGAAGTATCCTTTTCGTCTGATACTTTTACCAAAAAGCCGGTTTTATTATCCACAACAATTTCGTTGGTACCGCCACCATCAGTTGCAATTACAGGCTTGGCCATTGCCATATATTCAAGAATAGAGTTTGAAATCCCTTCGGTGAAAGTAGATAAAACACAAACATCCATAATATTAATATACGACTCAATTTCAGTTTTTTTTCCCAGCAGCCTGAAGTGTTTTAAATTGTCTGTTTTTATAAGGCTTCTGGCAAAAAACGAGTCAGTTCTGTTTCCAATTGCCAGAAAAGTAATATCCTCCCTTTGATTCAACAGGATTTGAGCAGCGTTAAAGTAAGTTTTGTAATCTTTGTTTTTTGAGAATGTTGCAACCATTCCGACAACATATTTTGTTTTCACATCCAACTGTCCCCGGATTTTATCTTTATCAATGATATTGTATAATCTATTAAAATTATAGCCGTTATGAATAACTATATTTCTTCTGTTTGAAGCTCCATAAGCTTCAATTCCGGCATGCGAATTACTTACAATACATTTGGAAAAGGGAAAAACCAGTTTGGCACGGAAGAAATTACTGTTATAAAGACTTTTTCGGGGTGCATCAATAATCATTCCGTTTATGAGTGGTATATTCAGCAATTTGCAGATAGGGGCACTGTACACTGCTGTCATGCTTTCCCAGCAATGGATTGCATCGGGGCGTATGGATTTGCAAAGCCTGTAAAGTCTTAAAAAAATTGCGGGATCCTTTTTGGTAGACCGGATCAGATAATGGATTTTGAAATTAAAATTTAATATTTCTTTGTAATGTAAGTCGTGACTCATGACCAGTATTTCGAAGTCGATTTCCTCCTGAAACCTCAGGGATTTTATCAACTCAACAAACCTGCGTTCCTTTCCACCGGCGGCCAAACAATCGATATACAAAAGTATTTTCATAAAAAATTAATTATTCAAAGATGACTTTAACTTTCTGCTACTACCAGAATCTCAATTCTTTAGATCACATATAGTCAGAAGGAACTATTAATACATATAACTTTGTGATTATCAGAACAAACTCAATTTGAATTAACCATCCCGCTCATTTCGATTCGAACAAGAATAAAAGCACTCAGGTTTAATGTGAGTAAATTTTTTCTTTTAAGTATTTTGAAAATACTTCAGCTCCTTTATAGTTCAAATGAGTTACATCTCCGTAATAACTATCCGGGTAAAACATTCGGGATACATCTAAAACAGAGTCGAATCTTGTGATTTTTGAAACAGAATCCCAATATAAGGTTATATTTTTATCTGTTTTAAAGGTTTTGTATTTAGGAGTATCAATAAGGATTAATTTAACTGACTTCTGATGACACAATTCGGAAATCAGTACTAAATACTTCAGTTGGTATATGCCTTTTTCAAAATGATTGTGTCGGGCAGTGTCATTTTTACTTATATTTTCCTGAAGCTCATCCCGAACCAGGAATTTATAACCACCAAAATTTATCAGTTTTTTCAACAAATAACTTTTTATTATTGCAGTAAAGTTTGATATTGTGTAATCACGTATTCCTTCCAGATAAATTTTGGGGTTATTTTCAAAGATCAATTTCCTCTCCTGCCAGGTGAGTAAATAATTTAGTGATTTATTTTTTTCAATAACAAATTCATCATTGAATAACCACAAATCTTCCATTTTTTTATCAAGTTTATATGGAGAAAAGCTCAGGAATATAGTTTTAATCTGCGGATTATATTTAAGAAGTGTTTTCAACTTTACATATGTATACATATATGCTTCCCCTGAATGGGCAATATTTATTGTATTAGGGATCAGACTGTCATTTAACGCACATTCGACATGGGAATCGCCGGCAAAAACTATATCAATATTGCTTTTCAATTTTAAAAAATACTGCTTTCTATAGTTTAGATAGAAGTCGGAGATCAAATATAAAAAGCTTATAAATGAAACCAATATAATAATCAAAAGTGAAATCCTCAGAATAAATTGTTTCATTTTTTCAAAATTGAAAATAAATGAATTGCCGGTTATCAAAAATTGCAAAATAATATATTGCTATACAAATTGTAAAATAGATGCTCCATCGCAGAAATACTGGTTTCTTTGAAATCCAGTCTGAAATATTTATTCTGTTCTGCAATATATGTATTGTTTCCATAAGTAAGATTGCTACAATCCCGATAATAAACTGCAATTTGTATTCACCAAGATATATTTTAACCGGCAAATTATGAAAAAGATTATACATATCCTGGTATAGGCCGCTTACTGAATGTTTAATTATATAGATAGCAATTGAAAAAGATTTGGCTCTGAAAAATATCCATGCAAACGATACCAAAACAAAAGTGATCAGAACCTGGAACGCATTATTTATTGAAGGATGATTACTTAATCCTATTGAATCAGAAGCTTTTTTTCTGATATTCTTCGTTACCATAGCAAAAACCAGATAGAATCCATGCAAGGCGCCCCATATAACAAATGTCCAATTTGCACCATGCCATAAACCGCTGATAATAAACACAATAAAAAGATTTAAATACCAACGGGGAATAGTGACCCTGTTTCCTCCCAGTGATATATACAAATAGTCTCTAAACCATGTTGATAAGGATATATGCCAACGGGACCAAAATTCATGAATACTTTTTGAATGATAAGGACGATCAAAATTTTTCATCAGCTTAAACCCCATTACACGGGCTGCGCCAATAGCCATATCTGTATAGCCGGAGAAGTCGCAAAATATCTGAAATGAAAATAAAACAGTAGCGAGGATTAAACTTAGTCCCTCGTGTTGATAAGGATTATTATAAACGCCATCAACTATAACTGCTATCCTGTCGGCGATAACCATTTTCTTGAATAATCCCCACACCATCAACTTTAAACCAGATGCAATTCTTTGATAATCAAAATAATGTTTTTCATAGAATTGATGAATCAGATTTTGTGGCCGTTCTATAGGCCCGGCAACCAACTGAGGATAAAACATCACATACAAAGCATAAATCCCGAAATTAGTCTCAGCTTTTTGTTTACCCCTGTATACTTCTATCGTATAACTCATCGCCTGGAATGTATGGAAGGATAATCCAATCGGAAGCAGAATTGACAGATAAGGGATTGGATTCTGATAACCGACACCATACAAGAGAATGGACAGATTATCATTCAAGAAATTGTAATATTTAAAAACAGCAAGAACTCCAATGTTGGCAATAAGACTGGCAATAAGGAACCATTTTTTTTCTTTTCCCTGTGTTCTTTCAAGCAATATTCCGGCAAAATAATCAATTACAATTGTGAAGCCAAGTATCAGAATATAAACTGGTACAAATGCCATATAGAAATAACAACTGGCTGCGAGAAGCAAAGCCCAGCGATATTTGTGTGGTATCGCAAAATAACTTGTTGTTACAACAATAAAGAAAACGAGAAACTGTAATGAATTAAAAAGCATAATACATTTTAATAACTAATCTGCCCGATGAAGACATTGCAAAGGGCTTATACTCAGAAATAACAGAAAATTATATGGAGTTATTATATCCATTTTTATGAGTTGACAGATAATTTTATTTAGATAAAGTTAACCATTTTTTTTGCATTTCTATCCCAATAAATAAATCTAATCAAGAGTAAAACATGTAAATCTTATTGCTCTTGAATCAAACTTTTATATATCGAAACATATTTATCCCGCATTGAATCAATAGAGAAAAATTCCCGGATACGTTTTTGACCTTCATTGCCTTGAACATTCCGTAGATTTTTATCATCGAGTAAAAGCATTATTTTTTCACTGAGTTGGTCCGGACTTTCAGCATCAATTAGAAATCCGGTTTTTGTATCCTCTATTATCTCATTTGTCCCCCCTCCGGATGTTGCTATCACAGGCTTTCCAAGAGCCATGTATTCAAGAATCGAATTTGAAATACCCTCGGTGAATGTGGACAGCACACAAATATCCATAACATTGACATACGACTCAACATCACTTATCTTGCCTAACAACCTGAAATATTTCTGGTAATCACCGGCTATCAATTCTTTAGCTTTGTTCGAATCTGTTCCGGTTCCAATAGCCAGGAATGTTACATCGTTTCGGACGTTAAGAACTTCACGGGCAGCAAGGAAATATGTTTTGTAGTCTTTGGATTTCGAAAATGAAGCAACCATCCCGACTACAAATTGAGTTTTAATCTCTGTTTGATCTCTGATAATTACAGTATCAGTAAGATTCTCAGTCCTGGCAAAATTAAAACCATTATAAATTACCGAACTTTTCTTCGAAGAGGCTTTATACGCCAAATTTCCAGATTGGGAATTACCGACAATATGCGCTGAAAAAGGGAAGGTCAATTTAGCCCTCCTATAATTAGCATTAAATAAGGTAGGTTCTTGCGGAGCATTTGTTACCATGCCGTTAACGAGAGGTATCCCCAGTGCTTTACAAACCGGCACACTATAAATAGCCGTCATGCCATCCCAGCAGTGTAATATATCCGGTTTTATCTCTTTGCAAAGTCTGTACAATTTTTGTACTACCCTGAAATCTTTTTTTGTTTTCCTGATTAAATAATGGATGTTAATATTCAGATCAAATACTTCTTTATAATGAACGGAAGAATCCATCAAAGCTAATTCGCATTTGGTTTCGGTGTTGATTATCAATGCTTTCATCAGTTCAATCAGCCTTCGCTCTTTCCCTCCTCCATTCAACCCGTCAATAAAAAATAATATTTTCATTCAAAATTATTTATCAGTTCAACTATTTGAACCTTCATTTTTTCTATTTGGTTATGTTGTTTTTACGAATAAACCCTCAAAAATATCGCTAAGCTCTTTAATGCGAAGTTCATTTAATGTATGATTTCTCATTACATAATCCCTGGACCTTTGATCTATTTCCGGATCATTTGCAACCTGATCCATTTCGGCTAATATCACATTTATATCACCTTTGGCGGCAATCCCGATCCTTTCCTTTTCAATTACATTCCCAGGATCGACATAGAGTGACAAAACAGGTTTCCCGCATGCCCATGCTTCGATAAAGGTATTTGGAAATCCTTCCATCGGAGAAGTTGAGATGAGAGCTTTCGAATTATTAATCTGATCAAGAGTGTCCTGATGTTTCAAACGCCCTAACAAGGTAACGTTTTTAAGTATTCTTAATTTATCCAGAAATACTTCACCTGTCTTATCCCGTGCTTTTCCTATTACCGTAAAAGTCTGTAAAGGCGCCATTTTAACAAGTTCATAGAATTCGGCAAATCCTTTTCGTTTATCCAGGGCACCTACATAAACAAAATCTTTTGCCGGAATATCTGACTTTTGAGGAAATTCACCTTCTTCAATCAAGTTATTGAAAATAACTGATTTGATATTTTTTTTATATAACAAATCTTTCTGTCCCTGATGCTGAACCAGTACGATATCAGATTTTCGCATCAAAAACGGGTAAATTATCTCAATCAGTATACCACTAAAGAACCACCACAGACGGCCAATATTAACAAAATAATAATATTTTAACCTTTTACCGAAACTCATCACGTCGAGATCGGATGCCAACCCCATAACAAATTTCGCTTTTACCTTTCTGGCTGCCCAATAAGCCAGGATGTGCCTAAAATCTCTTAACCTGCTGTAATATACATCAGCCTTAACATCCCTGAGGCTTTTATATAGTTTTGGCAACCGGTGCGTGAAAGTCCGGATAATTCTGATTCCATCATTAAATCCGACGATTCCGGATACTTTAATCCCTTCGGGTGTAACAAAATTTTCTTCTGTTTTATAATCAATAACAACCACTTCGTGCCCGGCTTTTGTTAATGCTATCGCTATTAATGCCATTTGCTTTTCGCCTCCTCCGGCAGTTTTGCCTTTTAAAGCGCTTGATACGTTACCCCAGATACAAACTTTCATGCCTGATAATTTAGTGCTGCATTGCTCAGGGTAACAGACTCTATGTTTTCCTTTTTCAATATCATAAAGAAGCTTTCCAATAATTCGTAAAGCTTTTCAATTGCATCCTGATCTTTCCTGTAGATAGAACAGCCTGCCATTAACTCGCTTGAATGAAACATCATGACCAGAAACGGGAGATTGTTTTTTTTTGCTTCATGATAAATTTCTCCAAAAAGTTCAGGAGTCATAAAATTATGCGGTCTAAGCCATAAAGGCTGGTGCGTCAGCCTTAATTTGCGCAACGCTCTGAGAAAATAACTACCCTTAACGTTCCTATAGTAGTGGTCAGCAAAACTTTTTGAGAAATTCAAAGGAAACCGGGTCGGAAGAATGGTAATTGGAATTTCAAGTAACGTATGCCCGTTAAACGAATAGTTATAAGGAACAGGTGTTTTATCAATAAAGTCAGAGCCGCCACTTCCACCGGGCAATCCTTTATGAGTTGTCCAACTTGTATAAGGAGTTACCGAAGAATCAACAGTATAAGAAAGATCTGTCAGAATCCTGGCAACATTTTCATTAAAGCCATACCTTCCTGATCGGAATGAAGTTGGCCTGACATCAAACGACTTCTCAATTTGTCCAGTGAGTGTTTTGAGTTTTTCGCTCATCAGTTCCTCCGGTATCTCGGAGGCAAAAGCATGGATATCATCATTGTATCTGTATCCTTCCATATCAAGAAATGGAGGGGTTGTCCAGGAATGGAGATGGGTGCCAATTTCTGCAATTTCCGATTTGGCGTATTCGCTGAATATTTCTTTTGAAAATTCGTCGTTGCATATTTCGGAAGTTACCAGGTAGGTAGGTTTAATTTTGTATTTATTGCATAAATCCTGAAAACGGGGAACATAACGTATATTTTCTACTGAAATGCCAATACCATGGTCCCATTGATTATCTCCTTCAGTATCAATTGTTAATATAAACTTCATTCTTTTCTTCTTGTATGATAATAGTGTTAAAAGTTTGCGCCTTAACGATAATCCAGTATGAATAAGCTGTCTGTAGCAGGTTTGGTTCTAATTTTTATAGATGCCTGACTGTTTCCCGGGAAAGCAGCTTATACTTAAAACGGGATAAATTTCCACATTCATTAAATCTCAAATTCCAAATTCCAATCTCCAATTCCAAGCGGGGTTTAAGAGTAGGCCTTGGTTCTTGAGATTTGGGATTTGAGACTTGGGTCTTTTTTTAATGCGT
>JBBRHJ010000018.1:0-27574 GCA_038222885.1 Bacteroidales bacterium
TGCATCTTGAAATTGTCACTGAAGCGACGTCGACGACGTTCAGCGGTACTCATTTTTAATTGTTCTAATCGTGCCATAATTGTTCCACTTTTTTTGTAAATTTGTTACTTTAAAGTGGTCAACATATTTCAGGCATTGACACGAAGTATAGTAATATTTTTTACGGTGATATTTTCGACCCAACGAATAAAACTAAACATCTGATAATATTCAGATACAACCCAACGGAAAAACAATATACTGTTTATCTGTACAACAAGAACCCGAGAAACATAACAGCTATTATAAACCAAATATTGTAAGATGGACGGCTGGATAAAATTACATCGCCAAATTAGAGACCATTGGATATGGAATGACCCTATTAAATTTCAGTGGTGGATCGATATGATAATAATAGCCAATCATGCAGACGTAAAAGTTAACATCGGATTTGAGTTGTATGAGTGCAAACGTGGACAATCAATTTTAAGTTTGAAATCGTGGGGGGAGCGTTGGAACGTGTCCAAAGATACGGCTCGTAACTTTTTTGTTTTACTTGAAAAAGATACTATGATTTCACGCGAAACGCTCGCAAAAACTACACGGATAACTATTTGTAATTATGATACTTATCAAAGCAGTTTACACGATGAGCAAACGATGAGCAAACGCAAAGCAAACGATGAGCAAACGATAGCTCACCCAAACAAGAATGATAAGAATATTAAGAATGATAATAATGAGAAAGAAGAAGAGGTTTTTCCCTCAAATTTTTATCAAAGTTCTTTGATTCCGATTTCAGACTTGGAAAGTTTTTTGAATACAGATGCAGCATGGTGCGAAGTTGTATGTATGCAAAATAATATTTCAACTTTAAAGATGCAAACATTCGTTTCTGCTTTTGTGAAATTATTATTACTTCGTGGAGAAACTGCAAAAAATAAAATCGATGCAAAATCTCACTTTTCCAATTGGTTAAAATTAGAATTGGAAAAAGAAAAAGCTGGAACCAATAAAAGAATCTTATCAACTGCTTCGCATTTCGATGAAAGTCTGTAAAAGTTAAATATTTGTGTTTCAAAAATAGAATAATGTAGAAACCAATAAACAAAATATTATGCCACGAAAAAAAGGTACACCCAAGACAGGTGGAAGAGTTAAGGGAAAAGTTAATAAAAAAACTGCAGAAACTCGAATTTGGATTCAAAAAATAATTGACAGTAATCAGAAAACACTCGAAGCAGACTTGAAGAAACTAAAACCGATGGAGCGTTGGACAATTATCGACCGCTTGTTAAACTACACTTTGCCAAAGATGCAATCCGTAGATGCAAACATCTCGATTGATGGGCTATCAGATGAGCAATTTCAAGACTTAGTAGATAAATTAATAGAAAGGGTAGTCGAATGAAAATAATACTTACAAAGGGGCTTAAAATCGAGTTGTTGAAAGCCTTGCAATCCGGAGTACTTAACACAGATAAAATTCCCGAACTTGTTTCTCAAATTGCAAACATTAACCCTTTTTTGGAATTAATGAAAGCAGCATCTCAAGTTGATGATCCTGAAGAGAAATCTATATTATAGAAAATCATTTTGAGGGTTGCGGAACTTGTGTGTCTACAACCCCACACTGATAATCAGCACTTTAAGTGATAAATTTTTGTATGTAGGACGTTATGTCGGACGTTATTGGTTTAGTGCAATTTGCTGATATTCAGTACATTAAATTGCTTTATGATTTTGAAGTATTTACATACCCTAATTGTGGGATAAATGAAGTTTGTTAGATTGATTTTTTTTGTTCTGAAAAATGTTTTACAACATAAAAAGTCCAAATGTGATTGCGACACCATCACTTCATAAGATACTGAAAATAAACTGATTAAACAATAGTTTTAGTCAATTATTTTGTATCTTACTTTGCACCATTGGAATATTAAAATTTAAACAATATGGAAGCGAAAGAATTTATTAACGTTTTTGGAGAAATTACAAAAATAGCTGGCGAAAAACCAAGTAAAAATGTCTCAAACGATGCCGAACACTCTTTGTCTATCATTTGCCACAGTCTTGATGCTATGAGTGAATTTGGGGGCGTTTCTGACAGTCGAGCCGTTTATTTAATGAAATGTATCAGAGATAAATTTGATGCTAATGACGAGGTAGGTAAAGAGGTACTTCGATTCATTGAAAACGTTTCTACACTGTTAGTTGATTCAAATAGATTCGTTTGGGATTACGGCAAAATTTCAACGGCTATTAAGAAATTAGAAAAGGAGTGTATTTAAATAAAATATAAACATTAAATAAAAAATTATGAGTAAACAATTAGTAGGAATAAGACATTCCTTTTTTGAAAAAGACAGGGCAAACCGAGCAATTGCAACCCTAAAAGATGCAATTTGGGGGCGAACTTTGCTTTATGGTAGATTGAATGAATTTGTAACTATTCAAGATGTTGAGCAGCTGTTGAAAAAGCAGCGAACGGACATTGTAAGCAGATACGAGCTACATTTAACAAAGCGTATGGAAACATTAAACCGAATTGAAAAAATGAGATTTAACGATGCTATGCCCGACATGATTGCAGACTTCAAAGAAGACATTAACCGCTTGAGAAATGCTTTTATCCTGCCCGAATTCGTGCCGATTGAAGCGTTTACTTTCAATCAGAAACTCGAGGGGGTTGGTATTGATGTGAAAATTAATACAAAATTGATTGACAAGGCAATTGATGACGTTTGTAATGTTTATGCCGAAACTGAAAAAGAATTGAAACTATTAGATTTGGCCAACGAGATAAGAGCCAAAATAAACGAGTTCAAAGAACTTTCAGGAATTAATGACACAATCATCAATAGCATCGTTGATGATACCGTAGGCAAAGCCGATATCAATGTAAATGGATTGTATAATATTTTTTTAAAACTATAAAATCATGACAGAACTACAAAAACAACTTTTAGACGAAGCAAAAAAGAACGTGTCCAATATGGAAAAAATGTTCGGAGTAGAAAACGAACAGGATCAGGAAGCGAAAGCCAAAGAAGACGAAGCCGAAATGGAAAAAAAGGTTATTGACATAATCAATCAAATGGATTTCTAAAACTTAGAAAAATGAAAAGTTACACACAAAAATTTGAGGGTAAAAATCAGATTTTTACTTTCAAAAACTCTTTTAAAATTGTTGTTAATTTCTTAGATGGCAAAATTGAAATTTTCAAAGGGAAAGGTATTTTTCAGAAAATTGACTTTCTGACTTCAAAATTCAGTCTTAAGGATTTGAATACATTACTCAAAAAAACTTCAACCCTCGACAAAGAAATTGGAGTGATCAGACAAAAACCCCTCAAAGACCTTTCAGTAAGTGAGTTTTTTCTTTTGATGAAAAACAGGGGTTTAACTCAAAACTAATCACTATATTTGTATCTGAAATATAAACACATGGAAACCAAAAATATAACACTAAGTTCGATTTACGAAAGATCAGGAAAAGAAACTGTTTATCTTTATTACGAGTTTGAAGAAGTTGTACTTCGACTTCAAGTAGATGGAAGCGATTTCGTTAAATTTAAAGGAGAAAAAGAATTTCTTGCAAAACAAGGTAGTGGGGTGTTGCAGAAGCAATGCTCAATCCAGTTGAAATAAGTGAAGAAGAATACAATATGTTCTAACAAATATGTTATTAAAAATTAAACCCTATTCTTAATTGAATTGGGTTTTTTTTGTGACCAGTGCAGACAGAAATCCATGGTCAACTTCATGCTGATAGATTTGTGACCAGTGCAGACAGAAAAAAAGCGGTCAAGAACCACCCCGACCGCAAATTGTGTTTAACCAACCAACGGCAAACCGTGGGAAAGTGTCACAAAGATAGTATATTTTCAATTAAAAATAAATTCAAGTATAAATAAAAGTTTATTCGACACAATGTACCCTTATTTGTACCCTTATACAAAAACGCTAGACTATCTATTTGATAATCAGGCGTTATTTTTTAATATGCGTTGTCTTACTAAGATTCGAACTTAGACAGGCAGATCCAGAAACTGCAGTGCTACCATTACACCATAAGACAGTGTATATTTATTTAGAGAGTCAAAAGTATGAAAAATTATTCCTTCTGACAAGTATTGTTGAAAAAAACGGTTGAAATCCGTTTAAGAATTTCAACCGCTTCGGTTGATTGTGTTGTCTCACCAAGACTCGAACTTGGTCAGGCAGAACCAAAAACTGCAGTGCTACCATTACACCATGAGACAATCGTTGGGCTTTATTTCAAAAGCGGTGCAAAGATACGATAGTTTTTCGTCTTTCCAAAATGTTTTTGACGAAATATTAGATAATTCTATCTGTAAATTATTCCACTATCAATAGGTAGTAGTTCTTTTTGCCTTTTTGCGCCAATAAGTATTTGCCATTTAGCAAAGATGTATTGTCAATTATTTGATCTTGATTATCAATTTTATCTTTGTTAATACTTACACCGCCAGATTGGACTAACTTTCTCATTTCGCCCTTCGAAGGAAAAACGGCAGCAGCCTCCACCAATAAATCTATTGCTTTAACGCCATTATACAACATTGACTTGTCAATCTTAAACTGTGGCACGCCATCGAATACGGCCAATAGCGTGTCTTCATCCAATTTTCTTAAGGCCTGCGAAGTTGCACTACCAAATAAGATATTCGAGGCCTCTACGGCAGCGTCATAATCTTCCTGCGAATGCACCATAACTGTAACTTCTTGTGCCAATCGTTTTTGCAATGTACGCAAATGTGGTGCTTCTGTATGAACACTTACCAACTCAGCTATCTCTTCCCTACCAATTGAAGTAAATATTTTAATATATTTTTCGGCATCAGCATCGCTTACATTAAGCCAGAATTGAAAAAATTTATAAGGCGAAGTGTATCGTCGATCGAGCCACACATTTCCGCTTTCAGTTTTACCAAACTTTCCACCATCTGCTTTAGTTATCAAGGGGCAAACTAAGGCAAACGCTTCTCCACCAGTCTTGCGGCGAATAAGCTCAGTTCCAGTTGTTATATTTCCCCACTGATCAGAACCACCCATTTGTAAACGGCAATTCTTTTCTTGATATAAGTGTAAAAAATCAAAACCTTGAAGGAGTTGATACGAGAACTCTGTAAATGACAATCCAACATTAGAATCATTCGCCAAACGTTTTTTAACGGATTCCTTTGCCATCATATAATTGACAGTCAGATGCTTACCAATATCACGAATAAAATCTAAGAATGAATAATTTTTCATCCAGTCGTAGTTATTAACTAATTCGGCGGCATTTGGAGCATCGCTATCAAAATCAAGAAATTTTGATAACTGTAATTTGATAGATTCTTGATTGTGTCGTAAAGCAGCTTCATCCAGCAAATTTCTTTCAGCCGATTTTCCTGATGGATCACCAATCATACCTGTAGCACCACCTATTAAGGCGATAGGTTTATGACCAGCTCGCTGAAAATGACGGAGCATCATTACACTTACAAGATGCCCAATATGCAAGGAGTCAGCCGTAGGATCAATGCCCACATAGGCAGCAGTCAATTCTTTTGCTAATTGCTCTTCAGTTCCAGGCATCATGGTGTGTATCATCCCACGCCACTCTAATTCTTCTATAAAATTCATTTCTATTATAATTTGATTATGTCAGTAAAATCTATTTGTACAACTAATGAATAATTTCAGCTATAAAAAGCATACTATTCAGCAAATAATTGGAGCTGCAAAGATACAATAAATTGACTAAAATAATAAGATTAGGATGAAAGTTTGAACTGTAAGAGAATATCAAACTAGAAAAATCGAAATTAATTTTTAGTAAAAATGCAACTAACAACATAAGTATATATAATGAAATTGAATGAACTACATTTATGTCCCCACAATTTTATAACTTTGCAGCCCAAAACATTAGGCACAAAACAGGTGTTATTATAAATCCTACAACTAAACAAAATGTGGGGAACGGATTTTAATTAAAACGAAAAATGGATTTTAAATACGATGTAATCGTTATAGGTGCCGGACATGCTGGCAACGAAGCAGCTTGCGCAGCAGCCAATATGGGTTCAAAAACACTACTCATCACCATGGACATGAATAAAATTGGCCAGATGAGTTGTAACCCTGCAGTGGGTGGCATAGCCAAAGGGCAAATTGTACGGGAAATTGATGCACTCGGTGGGCAAATGGGAATAGTTACTGATCAGTCGGCGATACAATTTAGAATGTTGAATCGGTCAAAAGGGCCAGCCATGTGGAGTCCAAGGTCACAAAGTGATAGGATACAATTTATTCAGGAATGGATTAAAACAATAAGCAACATACCAAATTTATACATTTGGCAGGATACTGTAAAAAAGTTTACCTTTTCTGACAATAAAGTTACAGGAGTTGTAACAGCACTTGGAGTAACCATGCAGGCTAAATCGGTAATTCTTACTACTGGAACTTTTATGGGTGGATTGCTACACATAGGAAAAAACCAAATCGTAGGAGGGAGGATATCTGAACCAGCATCGTTTGGTATTACCGAGCAACTCAAAAAATTAGGGTTCAGAGCTGACAGAATGAAAACAGGGACACCTGCAAGAATCGATGGTCGCACGATTGACTTTGAAAAAACGTCGGAACAACAAGGTGAAAATGATTTTCATAAATTCTCTTTCTTGGATACAGTTAACAGGAATCTAAAACAAATGAGTTGCTGGATAAGCCATACCAATGAACAAACCCATGAGATTCTGAGAAGCGGATTAGAAAGTTCTCCTCTTTACAACGGACAAATTAAAAGCATAGGTCCGAGATATTGTCCAAGTATTGAAACAAAAGTAATAACATTTGCTGACAAAACATCACATCAACTATTTTTAGAACCAGAAGGAGTTGATTCTAATGAATATTATATTAATGGATTCTCCTCTTCCCTACCCTTAGATATTCAAATAAAAGCAATTCAAACTGTGGTAGGATTGGAAAATGCTCAATTATTCAGACCAGGATATGCAATTGAATACGACTTTTTTGATCCAACTCAACTTAAAAGTACACTTGAAACTAAATTAATAGAGAACTTATTCTTTGCAGGACAAATAAATGGAACAACAGGTTATGAAGAAGCAGGCGGACAAGGATTAATAGCTGGCATCAATGCACACATAAAATGTCATGGTGGATCTGAATTTACATTAGCACGAAACGAATCATATATTGGTGTGTTGATAGATGATTTGGTAACAAAAGGAGTTGACGAACCTTACAGAATGTTTACTTCACGAGCAGAATACAGACTATTACTTCGACAGGATGATGCTGATGTTCGACTGACTGATAAGGGTAACAATTTAGGTTTAGCTAAATCAGATAGAGTTGAATTACTAAAAACAAAGAAAGAGATACAACAGAGCTTAGTAGAATTTCTTAAAACAACTTCAATTAAACCTTATCAAATCAACTCCTATCTTAACAGTATCAACTCATCGGAATTACAACATGGCTGTAAACTGCACGATTTAGTTCTCCGACCTCAAATAAATATAACCGATTTATCAAATGCTGTTCCAGCATTAAAGGAGAAATTAAATCAGATTCCTTCGCGAAAAGAAGAAATTATTGAAGCCACAGAGGTTCTTTTGAAATATGAAGGCTATATTGAAAGGGAGAGATTGATTGCTGAGAAACTACAAAGACTTGAACACATCAAACTCAGGGGCAGAATAGAGTACAGCTCCATCCTTTCACTTTCGACAGAAGCACGACAAAAACTTTTAAAGATAGACCCTGAAACAATTGGACAGGCAAACCGTATTCCCGGAATATCTCCAAGTGATGTAAATGTATTACTTGTTCTTTTAGGAAGATAGAAAACAATTGTTTGAAAACGAATTATTGTTTCACGTGGAACTTTTATGGGTTAATAAAATTAGCAAATTGTTCCACGTGAAACAAACAAAAAGACCAAATCAATGAGTTTTAACCAAAATTTAAAAAATCAGATAGCTACATTGCCAGACAAGCCAGGAGTGTATCAATATTTTAATAAATTAAATGAAATAATATATATAGGCAAAGCAAAAAACCTAAAAAAAAGGGTAAGTTCATACTTTAATAAACTACATGATTCTGGAAAAACAAATGTACTAGTTAAAAATATAGAGCATTTAAAATATATAATTGTAGAAACAGAAGAAGATGCTCTGCTACTCGAAAATAATTTAATTAAGGAATATCAACCAAGATATAATATTTTACTCAAAGATGGTAAAACATATCCAAGTATTTGCATAACAAAAGAACCTTTTCCACGGGTATTTAAAACAAGAAATATATATAAAAATGGTTCGGAATATTTTGGGCCTTACAGTTCAAATTATACTATTAATTCAATAATTGAAATTATTCATCAAATTTTTCCAATACGTACTTGTCGACTACCGTTAACGGAAGAAAGTATAAATACTGATAAATTTAAGGTGTGTTTACAGTACCATATACATAAATGCAACGCTCCATGTGAAGGAAAAGAAACGGTAGAGGAATATCAAAAACATATTGAACAGGTGCGACAAATTATCAAAGGTGATGCAAATGAAATAAGCAAAATATTATTAAAACAAATGAAGAAACTTTCTGAATCTTTAAAATTTGAAGAGGCTCATTTGCTAAAACAGAAATATGAATTGATTGAAAATTATAAAGCAAAATCAATAATTTCAAATTCTATAGTTGAAGACACAGATGTATTTGCTTACGATGAAAATGATAATTCAGCATTTGTAAATATACTGAGAATTTCAAAAGGAAGCATAATTCAGGGATATACTATTGAATACAAAAAGAGAATAGAAGAACTAAAAGAAGAGATACTATCAACGGCCGTGGTAGAATTACGTGAGAAATTGAAAAGTAACTCAAAAGAAATTGTGCTCCCCTTTAAATTAGAATATAAGCTTACAGGAATTAAAACTGTAATTCCACAGAGGGGTGATAGAAAAAAGCTACTAGATTTGGCATCACAAAACGTAAGACAGTATAAACTTGATAAACTTAAACAAGCTGAGAAATTAAATCCAGATCAAAGAGCAATTCAACTTTTAGAAAGTGTTAAAGAAAGATTTCAACTTCCAAAAATTCCTATGCACATTGAATGTTTCGACAACTCTAACATCCAAGGTAGTAATGCAGTAGCTGCCTGTGTAGTATACAAAAAAGCAAAACCAGCAAAGAATGAATATCGTAAATATAATATAAAGACTGTAATAGGCCCTGATGACTATGCATCTATGTATGAAGTAGTTAAGAGGAGATATAGCAGAATGATAAAGGAAGAATTATCACTACCTGACTTAATAATAGCAGATGGTGGAATAGGTCAGATGGAAATTATAAGGAAAGTGATTGAAGATGAATTAAAGCTTAATATTCCAATAGCTGGATTAGCAAAAGATAATAAACACAGAACAAATGAAATTCTATATGGATTTCCTCCGAAAGCAGTTGGTCTTACACCAACAGATCAATTGTTCAAATTTTTTGCAGGTATGCAGGATGAAGTTCACAGATTTGCAATAACATTCCACAGAGACAAAAGGAGCAAAGATCAAACTATCTCAGAATTGGATTCTATAAAAGGAATTGGTGAGAAAACTAAAAATGAGCTAATAAAACAATTTAAAAGTGTAAAACGTGTCAAAAATGCGAACTTAGAAGAGCTAATAAAAATAACTGGAACTAATAGAGCATCAATCATATACAACTATTTTAACAAGGAAACAGTACAATGAGAATAGAGTATTTTATAATGTAAGTACACTTGCACACAAATATTGAAACTACATAGTAACAAAAATAAGAAATTTACTTGAATTATTAAACTACACTTGTTCATGTAAAAATAAAGTCGAGTTAAATTTATAATTCTAAATAATCAAGAAACTCAATGTTAAGAATAAAATCAATAAAAACTATACATAATACTGCACAAGAATTTATAAACGAAATTGGAAAAGACAAAGTATTTGCCTTTAACGGAAAAATGGGTGCTGGTAAAACCACATTTATAAAAGCAATTTGTGAAGTACTTGGCGTAGAAGAAAATATTAACTCACCTACATTTTCAATAGTAAACGAGTATGAAACTAAAAGTGGGCAGTTAATATATCATTTTGATTGTTATAGAATAAACAAAATACAGGAGGCAAAAGATTTTGGAGCGGAAGAATATTTGTACAGTGGGAATTTGTGTTTTATTGAATGGGCAGAAAATATTGCCTCTCTCCTACCCGACTCAATAGTAAATGTCAAAATTGAAGAAATTGAGAATAATGAGAGGACAATAACAATAGATTATTAGAATAAAAAATTGATGATTTATGAAAAGAAAATTAAGAACTAAACTAAATAAGATGAATAAAAAGAATAATATCGGTAATCCAATACTTATTCAAGTGAAAGCCGCACGGAAGCAAAGCCGAGAAGAAGAAATAAAAATACACGGCAAAACATTGAATTATGGTAAAATAATTGAATCAAAAAAAATGTATAAACGCAAAAAAAATAAGGCAGATGATGAAATTCTGCCTTATTTTTTTTATTTCAATTTGTATCTTAATCCTAATGTAAAATTAGTTCCTGGCTGCAATAGGCCGCCAAAATCAGCATAACTTGCATTAAAGATATTATTGATGTCCATAAACAAATCAACATGTTTTGAGTTCCAAAGTATACGAGTATCTAGCATAGTGTAGGGCTTATACTCCAATGTGCTAACTGAAGCAAAATCTGCATAATTACCCGCTCTATCAAAATACCCAACTTTCCATAAAGCGGAGAGTTTACTAAATAATCTATGTTGAATAGATAAAACGAATTTATGTTTCAAGTAATCTAAAGCATATTTTGAATCAAAATCTGTAGCTTTCTTATCAATATTTAAATACGAATAGTCAAACTTTATGGAACTAATGAATGAGTCATTAAAATCATAATGTAGAAGAACATCAGAACCCATAGCATTAATTTCAGCTAAATTCTTACTTTGCCATTTAGGAGAATCTGATAATTTTACCCAATCAATGACATCGTTTCCAAGTCTATAAAAAGTAGAAATATTAAATTTGAATTGTTTGAATTTAGTATTATAAGCTATTTCAAAAGTTTTTGCTTTTTCAGGTTTTAAATTTGCATCAGCTTGCTGTATAGAGTTTTGCAGATAAAGATCAGTAAATGTAGGTAAACGCACAGCTGAGTTTGCAGAAAAATTAAAACGTGAATTTTCAAAAATTAAAAAAGTTAGATCAAGTCCGCCGGCCATCGATAAACCATATTTTGTATTGTAAGTTTCTGATAATCCGACAGAAAGAATAAAAGAATTGAAAATTTTAGAATAGTTAAGTGCAGCCGTACTAAGTAATCGATTATCGGTTTTAGTAAAAGGGTGTAATTTATCGTAATTATTATCAAGCACTTGATCTAATATATTACCCAATGCATTACTAGAAATCTGCTCATTTCTAATATCAAAACCCAACGAAAATTTACCAATTTCGGAGAGTAAAATGGTATTAAATTTAGCTCCTGAAACATCAGTTAAATGATAATTGTGCGAGGTATACCAAATAGGAGCAGAATCCATATTACGAAAAAGTTCAAATCTATCATAATGCTGCCTATAATAAGTCTGAGCATTAAACAGTAATCTTTTAACTGAATAATCCCAATTTAATGAACCGATTAGTGTTTTATTATAATCGAACTGATTAGGATAAGCAAAACTGTAAAAAGAATTTGCCCCATAAGATTTGGTTTGATAACCCATTTGTAAATTAAACTTTCCCAAACTCTGTGTTAAAAGATTGGTTTGAGAAAATACATTCAAAATATCATGATCCGTATTCTGTATATAACCTTGACTGCTTTTGTGAGAAACAGATGCAAAAGTACTAAATCTCTTTTTAGAATAACCAGTTGTGATATTCTGTAAATATGTGTTATAACTACCAGCTGTTAGCTGTGCGGAAACGTTGGTTGGATTATTACTCTCTGTAATAATATTGATTGCACCACTGAACGCATTTGAACCATAAATTGAAGAACCCTGAAGTACTTCAACACGAACGATATCTGATAATTCAACCGGAATATTCAAATTATAATGACCAGTTTGTGGATCTGTAAGATTCACGCCGTTGAGTAAAATAAGTACTTGATCGAACGAACCACCTCTAATACTAATATCAGATTGCGTCCCTCCTACTCCTCTATTTCGGATATCGACGCCTGGAATTAACTCTAATAACTCATCAATATTTTGTACAGGCAATAGCTGAATAGTTTTATGGTCGATAACGTGGATTGTACGACCCAAATCTGAGAATAATTTGTATTGGCTAGCAATTACATCAACACTTTGTAAACGTACTTCTAAGCTATCAGGTATACTTTGTGCGTTGATGTGTAAAATGAAAAAAGAAATAAAAAATAATAAGAACCGATAAAATTTAGACATAATAATTGAAAAAATATAATTGATTTTATGATATAAAAAAACGGTTAAACTAGGAATGAACCTATTTTAACCGTTATATGGGTATTGTTATAAAATATATACAGAGCTGCACAATCTGATTGTTGTCTAGTAACATTACTAACCAATAAATTCAATGCATTAAACTCAGCGATAGATTTTTCTTCATCTGAAATATCATCTTCTTCAAAAGTATTACTGAGAAGTTGATTAACAGTATTCTGAATAGAAACTTTTAATGAACAATCAGAAATTGAAACAGCTAAAAAACCAATAGAAACAGATGATGAAAGACTTCTAAAAACAGCATAACCACCCCTACTCCATCGTGTAAAACGAAGAGAAGATGGAGTAAATGAAGTTAGATGATTGTGCATTAAAAAAGAATTATTGTCTTAGAAAATTAAGTCTGTTAAGTTTCCCAATCCAAACATCAGAATAAGTAGCTGATTGTAATGGATTAACACCACCTATTAAATAAATATTATTATCACGAGTGATAACAGATTGGAAAGCTCTTGGCTGGTAAGGAATATAAGTTGTATCGTTAGCAGAAGATATATTCATTTGTCGTAAGCGATTGTTGATAGTATCAGGAACAGACCAACTTAAACCATCGTCTTTCGACACCAAATAAGGCTTTTGAATCACTTTGCTAAACTTATCAACTCCACCATACAAAAATAGCTTATTATCGTACAAAATTATGGAAGATCCAGCAATATATCCATGTGTGGCATTATCAATACTGAAATCTAACCAATAATTTCCATTTTCTGTTGTCCATACATTTTTGAGTAATTCTCCATTTGTATTATAACCACCAGCTATCAATGCTTTTGGGAGTTTTGTCCGTGTAGTAAAACTTACACTTGAAAAATCACGAATAGGAAAATTAACAGGAATTAAACCATTAACTGTCCATGATGTAGCATCAGTAGATGTTGCAAAATGATAACTATTGTCTGTTTTAGATTTCATTACAGACCAAAGTTTAGCGTTGTAGATATACAAAATGGATACAAAATTAAAATTAGAGTCGGATATTAATGCATTTTCAATCGTCCAATTGAAACCGTCAGTTGAAGAATATAATTTTAAGTCGGATGAAATTACATACAATTTTGAGTTGAATTCTATCAATTCACGCATATTACAATCAGCAGGAAAACCTTTTAAATCACTTGATCTATTCTCCCAAAGTTTAGCATTAATAGATGTATATAGGTAATTTTGAGTTCCAGAAGATGCATATAAAAGAAAATTTTCTTTAAAGAATACAGCCTTTTGTTTAACTACAGCGTGTGTAAAAATATTATCAACAACTTTGTTCCATTGATATAACTCAGGACGTACTTGATGCACATTCACTTTAATAAAATAAGTACGCGATTTAACCTTATCAGCAGCTAAATTCTTGATTTTTAGCACTCTATTGAAATCCAATGTATCTGTACCTGTAAGTATAATAGAATCAGAAGATTGACTAAGTGCTGGTTTAAGGTAAACAATATAACCACCCGTACTATAAAAACTAAATTTAGGAATAACCTTGGAAATTATTGTTTTGTAAGGTAAAGAATCGAGATTCATAATAACAGAATCTTTTAAAGTAACATCCCAAACTAAACTGAATCTTGCAGTAGATAAAGCAGGTATAGAATCACTCTTATTGAATGTTAAAGATAAAAATGTAGGGTTAGAAGAAACTGTAGTAGTTTCGTTATTATTCAACCAATTACAGGCCGAAAAAATGACAACTATTAATATGAAAAACAGATGTTTGAGAGGATTACGTATCATGCGGAAAAATGTATTTTTATAAAAGAGGGACAAAGTTAAAACAAATTAGTTCAAATATTGGTAGAACGATAATAATTATTGATTTTTAAAAATAAAATGTTATAATTTAGGAAAAGAATTCTTTCTAAATCAATCTATTTCAACAACAACGGGACAATGGTCAGAATGTACGGCATCACCTAATATCGCGGCTGATTTTAAACGGGTTCGCAAAGGTTCACTTACCCAATGATAATCAATGCGCCAACCTGCATTGCGGAATCGTGCACCACCTCTATAACTCCACCAACTGTATTTCTCGGCACTATCATCAAAGACCCTAAAAGAATCAATCATTCCAGTAGTTTCATATCTATCAAGCCACTCGCGCTCTTCGGGTAAAAATCCCGAAACTCCTTTTTGACGTTCAGGGTGATTTATATCAATCGGTTTATGACAAATATTATAATCACCACAAACAATCAAATTAGGTCGTGTCTTGCGAACTTCCTCAACAAAAGGAAGAAAAGCCTCCAAAAATTCCATTTTAAAAGCTTGCCTTTGATCGCCTGACGAGCCAGAAGGAATGTAGACACTGATTACAGAAACATCGCCAAAATCAGCTCGTATAACTCTTCCCTCATCATCGAAGCGTGGGTTATTCATACCTATAACTACATTATCTGGTGATTTTTTTGTAATAATGGCTACACCACTATATCCTTTTTTCTGGGCTGAATGTAGATAAGAAGTATAACCCATCTCGGCAAATAACATGGTATCAATTTGATCTGGCTGTGCTTTGGTTTCTTGCAAACAAAGAACATCTGGATTTTCGGCTTCCAACCAAGTTCTAAAATCCTTGCTTAAGGCAGCTCTAATGCCGTTTACGTTATAGGAAATTATTTTCATTTTCAAAGAATATTTAGTGAAAAATTAAGTGATAAAAAAGCAAAGAACTATACAAAATATATATTCAAATTTCCGCAAAGTATTTAAGAGACTATTGAAACTATGTATTCGCTTTCTTCACCTTCTTATAAAGTTCGGAAGCAAATACAAAATCATTTAAATCCTCATTATCAGCATGAAAAATATCGTCTTTACTTCCCTGCCAAGCTTTCTCTCCTTTACTAATAAAAATAATATTTTCACCTATCTCCATCACCGAATTCATATCATGCGAATTAATAATGGTAGTAATATTAAACTCAACAGTAAGTTCATGGATTAATTGATCAATAATAAGAGAGGTTTTGGGGTCGAGACCAGAGTTAGGTTCATCGCAAAACAAATATTTAGGTTGTAAAGCTATGGCACGAGCTATGGCAACACGTTTTTGCATACCACCACTAATTTCGGAAGGCGCTAAATGAAAAGCTTGTTCTTGTAAATCAACATGTTTAAGACAATACCGAGCTCTTTCTTCCATTTCCTCAAGTGTATAACCCGAAAACATTTCAAGTGGATATTTTACGTTTTCTAGTACCGAAAGTGAATCGAATAGGGCAGAACCTTGAAATAGCATACCAACTTCGCGACGCAATAAACGAATATTTTTCATGCGCATGTCTGGTAAATTCCTTCCATCATACTCTATTCGTCCATTGTCAATGCGATGTAAACCAATGATACATTTCATTAAAACCGTTTTACCTGAACCACTTGCCCCAATAATCATATTGGTTTTACCATCTTCAAAAATTGCCGAAACATTTTTCAAAACGTGATTATCATCAAATGATTTGTTAATATTTTTAACCTCTATCATTTTCAGTTTAACATCAAATTGGTGATTAATAAATTAAAAAATAATATAAGAATACTGCCATTCACAACCGCATTTGTACTGGCTTTACCAACGTCAAGTGCACCTCCGTTGGCATAATAACCATAAAAAGCAGCTACTGATGAAATAATAAAAGCAAAAACAGTAGATTTTACAATTGAATAAAATACATAATATGGAATAAATGCGTACTGTATACCAAGAATATAGTTAGCAGTAGTAATAATATCAGTAAAAACACCCACGAAATAACCTCCAATAAGCCCAACTGCCATACTGAAAATAACCAAAAATGGCATCATAACCACAAAAGCAAGTATTTTAGGTAAAATCAAATAATTTGCAGAATTTACACCCATTATTTCGAGAGCGTCAATCTGTTCAGTAATACGCATGGTACCGATTTCTGATGCAATATTGGAACCAATTTTACCTGCTAAAATTAAACATAGAATGGTGGAAGAAAATTCCAACAATAAAGTATCACGGGTAACTAAACCAGTACTATAAGCTGGAAGTAAGGGATTTTCAGTATTCAATTTAGTTTGAATGGTCATAATAGCACCAATAAAAACTGAAATAATAATCACAATAGGCAGAGATTGCAAACCTAATTTTTCTAACTCTTTTGGAAATTGTCGGAAAAACATACGCCAGCGATCCGGAAGAACCAAAACTCTTCGCATTAGCAATATATATTTTCCTGTATCTTTTATAATACTCATATAGTATGGGTTAAAAAAATAAAATTTAATCTGCAAATATACTCATTTTATAAGAATATATTGGTTTATAATAGCTTGTTTCCTTCTTTAAAACAAGCTAAATATGAAATTAATGATATTATTCATATCATAGAAAGTGAAATATATTCCTATAAAATTATATATATTATCAGCTCATTTCCAACATTTTAATAATAGGTTTTACAGCTTTTACTCTTATTTCTTCGTCAACAAGAATTTCAGGAGTTTCGTTCAACAGACATAGATACAATTTCTCAAGTGTATTTAAACGCATAAAATTACACTCATTACAAGCACAAGTACTGTCGTTTGGTGGCACAGGAATAAATGTTTTATCGGGGTTTTGCTTTTGCATTTCGTGAAGAATTCCACTTTCAGTAGCTACCAAAAAAGTTATAGCTTTTGAGGTTGTTGTATAATTGAGTAAAGCCTGAGTACTTCCTATAAAATCAGCCATTAACAGCAAAGGTTTTTTACACTCTGGATGAGCAATTATTTCAGCATCAGGGTAATTTTCCTTTTGTTTAATCAGTTTTTCTAATGAAAATTGCTCATGAACATGACATGCCCCATCCCAAAGTAACATTTTTCTACCGGTTACGCTATTGATATAATTTCCCAAATTACGGTCTGGTCCAAAAATTAATTTGGCATCTTTTGGAAATTGATCTACTATTTTTTTTGCATTTGTAGAAGTTACAACCACGTCGGTTAGGGCTTTTACGGCTGCTGTTGTATTGACATAGGAAATTACGGTATGATCTGGATGTGCTTTTATAAATTCTTCAAATTTGTCAGCGGGACAACTATCGGCTAACGAACATCCAGCTGCGAGGTCAGGTACCAAAACTTTCTTTTGAGGCGATAAAATTTTAGCAGTTTCTCCCATAAAATGAACACCACTCAGCACTATAATATCTGCATCAGTTTGAGCTGCTTTTTGTGCCAATGCAAGACTATCGCCCACTACATCAGCAATATCTTGTATATCAGCTATTTGATAATAATGAGCCATAATTATGGCATTTTTTTCTTTTTTTAGTCGGTTTATTTCCGATATAAGTTCACTCTTTTCCATTGTTATAAAAATTTGAGTTTTGGTCAACATTTCAAACAAATCATTATTATTATTTTAAAATTTTTAATTAAAAAACTTTATAAAGATAATAATAGACTGTTGATAGAGTTGATAAAAATATATTGAAATGCTTGTGTAATTAGTTATTGAATAATTCATTTATATTTATCAACAATTATTATATTGATAATGTTTTATATATCAATAAATTGCAAATCTTATCAACAAGCTGTTTACAATTGCAAAGTTAGGAAGTTTTTTTCTTCTCTATGTTTAAAACTTATAATAATAGTTTAATAAATAGTTATAAAAAACTGCTTGATATATTTTGTTTATTCGAAAAAATAGATATGCTGCAAATGTTTAAAATTTTAATAATAAAGTTTTAAAATTCTATCAAGAGTTTATCAAGAGTTATCAACATTTTGTTAATAACAAATGTAAAATATGCTTATCCATAAATTAAACCCACTATCCACAAACTCATTTTTCTAGGTAAAACTCTGAATAACAAGACAATAATTTTATAATCGATACCTGGAACAACAGTAACATCCATTTTTTTCAGCATAATTTGTTGTGCTATAATTTTGGCAACGTTCAATGCTGGTACTCCATTTTCTTCGTCTTTTTCCATTTTACTTACAGATTTTTTCATAGTAAAGGAATAAGCAGAATTCTCTGATTGTGAGGCAATAGTATATTTTCGAGCTGCTGTAAATTCAGTTTTTGTATCGCCAGGAAGTATTGTACAGCATTCAATACCAAAAGGTTTTAACTCCATAGCAAGAGCTTGCATAAATACCAATAATGCAGCTTTGCCCGATGAATAAAATGCCTGAAAAGGAATTGGGACAATAGCTGCCACCGACGAAGTAGCCAATATCTTACCGTAGCCTTGCGAACGGAAAACAGGTAAACAGGCTTGAATAGTTTTTACAGCACCAAAAAAATTGGTTTCAAATTGATATTTTACTTCCTCACTCGAACTGTCTTCTACCGATCCCGCTATGCCGTTACCAGCATTACAAATAACAACATCTAATTTTTTATCCGTTGCAATTATTTGATTGATAGTTGATTGAATAGATTCTTCTTCATTAACATCCATTTTTACATGAATAATTTCTCCAGCTGCATTGTGTGTCGATTTCACATTTTCACCACCTCGTCGCGATGCAGCATACACTTTCATACCTTTATCCATAAGCAGTTGAGCAGTAGCTAAACCTATTCCAGCACTTGCACCAGTAATTAAAATCACTTTTCTTTCCATATATTTTATTTATTTATAGCGTGCAAAGATAAAGAAAATCATGTATTTACTTGATAATTATCGTATTTTTGTATTTCAAAAAGCAATTTAAAAATTTCAAAATGAAAATATTAGTTACAGGGGCAAATGGTTTATTGGGTCATCATGTGGTTATGGAATTGCTCAGGCAGCAGCATTCTGTTTCGATTATTGTTCGTCATTTATCCAATATTTATTTCGATTTGAAGTTGGTGGATGTTACTATAGGTATTTTTTTTGATTTTGATGATTTGATGAAAGCTGCTCAGGGTTGCGAAGCCATAATACATATTGCAGCACTCACTTCTACTCATTTGCTACATTATTCCGACTTTGGAAAAATAAATATTGAAGGTTCAAAAAATATTATTAATGTAGCTAATACCTTGAATATAAATAAAATAGTTTATGTAAGTAGTTCTAATACAGTTGGATATAACAATGATGGATTATCTGATCAAGAAAACATGCCCATACAATATCCATTTTCAAAATCATTTTATGCACGGAGTAAAGTTGAGGCGGAGAAATTATTCATGGAATTATCAGAACAAGCTAACAAACAGGTGATTATCATCAATCCAACTTTTATGATTGGTAAGTGGGATGTAAAACCAAGTTCTGGTAAATTGATGTTGATGGGATATAAAAAGCCTATATTATTCATACCTTCTGGTGGTAAAAACTTTGTGGCAGCTTCGTATGTCGCTTCGGTTATATGTAATACTTTAACTATGAACTTGAATGCTGAGAAGTTTATTGTTTCAGGCGTCAACCTATCGTTCAGTCAGTTTTACGAAATGCAACAAACAATAGGAAATTACTCACCAAAAATAATAGTTTTGCCCAATATCTTATTGCATATCATAGCGTATTTTGGTGATTTAATTCGCTATTTAGGAATAAAAACAGATCTTAGTAGCATGAATATCAACCAACTATTGATTCAAGAAAATTACAGCAATGCAAAGTTGAATAACTATATAAAAATACCTCAACAACCCTTGGAACAAGCGATTGATGAGGCATTAAGTTGGTTTAAAATGACGGGAAAAATAGAGTAATTTCTACTCTATACTGTGCGACATTGTAAATACTTTATCCATTTTAATATCATAATATCCTTTTGGTATATTTTCTAAAATTTGAATATCGAAACCTATGCCTATTTTCAATATTTTCTTATTCATAAAGAATCTATCATAATAGCCCTGTCCCCTACCCAATCGTATATTGTTTTTATCGAAAGCTACTCCCGGGACTATAACTATATCGATGGATTTATAAAATTTTTTTTGATTTTCGGGTTCCCAAACACCCAGATCACTCTTTATTAGCTCCTCTTTTTTTGTAAATGGTTTGATTACCATAATAGTATCTACAACAACAGGAAGAAAAATTTTCTTTTTTTTGCTCCATTTTTCTATAAATTCGTGGGTAGATAGTTCATCGCTTAGCGACCAGTACAATAGAATATTTTCTGCTCGCTCAAATTCGGGCAACATTTCTATTTTTTCAAAAACGGCTTTCGATTCTATTGCTTTCTCTAGATCAGTAAGCAGTTTTTTCTTCATTTTGATATTATGCCTGATAAGGTTTTTTTGGGCGGTAATATCATTGCTATTTCTTTTTGTAAACACAGATAAAATTTTCTCGAACATGGGCTTTTTTTTACATGGTTAATTATATTTTAATTAGTTGATTTATAAACTATTGATATTTTATATTTGTCCGTTCTCTACCAAAACAATAACTCGTTCAATGATTTTATCATTTCCCTTGCTATCATATTCTGATTTTAAGTCGGAGCCAAAGACTTTTGCAATTCCTTGCCAAAAAAAGGCTGTAAAATTACCTTTGTATGCTTTTATTAGGTCGTAGGTTGTTTTGTTGCATTCTCTGTCTATTAATTTCATCAAAATTCTACCCTGCGGTACAGTCATTTTTTTGAGGTCTTTTTCATATTTTTTGAATGCACTTTTTTCAAATTCAGCCATAAACCGCTTTTTTTCTTTGTTGTCGCTTAAAAGTACCAATTTTTGGTTGGCTTTGTTGAGTTCCGTGGCAATAAGTTTGGCATAAGGTAAAGTTCTTTTTACATCTTTTACCGTTTTCCAAAAAAACTTTTCCTGTTTTATATTTACAAATTTATAAGGAGGAAATACCCATATATCGCGTAAGTAAGCTAAATAAATGGTGTCGCTTCCATTTGTTTGCATATATAATTTTCCTCCACCTGCAGGTATAGCTTCTATTTCGGTTGATTGAGCTAACAGATTGAAACACATAAATACAGGCAAGATCCAAATCAATTTTGAAAATTTCATTTATTTTGTAATGTATTAATAATTAAATAATTAAGTAGATTTAAAAGAGAACATGACATTGAAATAAATATAGTTGTCAAATATATAGAATTTTTTTTTAAAAAATATTCAATTCTATATCTAGTTTTTACTTTTTTTACTTATTTTTGATAAATTTTCTTTGGCAAATACTATACCGAAATAATTTAATAGTTATGAAAAAGCTATTTTTTTTATGCTTGTTGTATTTTGTGTCCATAAATACCAATGCTCAACTCGCTAGTGTTTTACCTGCATCTGTCTCAATAGCAAATACTTCGGTAGCCGATACTGAAAATTGGACAGCCTTTGCAAATCCTGCAAACATTGGATATGTCGATGAAATTAGCTTTGGCTTTCAGTACGAAAATAGGTTCTTACTGTCGGAACTCTCCACTAAAAGTTTACAATTTGCTTTACCAACGTCTTTAGTAAATACTGCCATTTCAGCTTCTTATTTTGGTTTTTCACTCTACAACGAAATATTGTTAGGTGTTGGCTTTTCGCGTAATTTTTCTGATAAATTCTCATTAGGTCTTCAGTTCAATTACATAAATTGTTATTTTACAACGCCTAATCGCTATTTTGGTTCATTTTTTCCTCAATTTGGGCTAAATTATGCACTAAGTTCCAAACTCAATTTAGGTTTTTCAGCATACAATCCTTTTCATTCTGTAATCAAAAGTCCATTTTCAACTAAGGAACTTCCTTCAATTTTTAGTCTTGGAGGAGAATATAAAATTTCCCAAGAATTTGTTTTACGATTTCAAGCTGATAAAGAAGTAAGTAGTAATTATCGCTTTGCCATTGGTACTGAATATAGTATGCTTAACTTTCTCACGGTCAAAGGCGGAATATATCACAATGGATATCTGGTTCCTTGCTTTGGTTTCAAGACCAATTTGGGTACATTTTCCTTTTATCTTAATGCCGAACTTCATCCTCTGTTAGGATTAGTTACGTTGGCTTCAGTTCAATATTCGTTTAAAAAATGATTCTAATATTTTGATTTATGGTTCGTCGGATTGGAATTATTATCAGCCTATTATATTTATCACTTTTTAGTCTGCATTGTCAGAATAAATCCATTGCTATTGAGCAATTTATAGCTGATATTTTTGAACAGTTTGCAGCGGAGTCTGATGAAGAATTGGATTTTGAATCTTTTTATGAAAGTCTGATTGATCTATCAGAACATCCTATCAATCTGAATAATACCAACAAAGACGAGCTGAGTAAGCTACCATTTTTGTCAGATATTCAGATAGAGAATTTGCTTTATTTTACTTACCGTTTTGGCAAATTTAATTCTCTTTACGAACTACAATTGATTGATGGTTTTGATATGACTGATATCCGCCGTTTACTTCCATTTATTAATATTGGTGCTGTTAATAGCATGTATGAACCCATTTATTGGAAAGAGGTTATACGCTATGGAAAAAATCAAATGCTTGCCAGATTTGATAAAACATTAGAAACAAAAGATGGATATTTAGCAAAACTGAACAAAGAAGGTCAAGCTACTAAAGATTATATTGGGAACTCTTTTTATAATTCTGTCAAATATCAATTCAGATACAAAGAGCGAATTAAAATGGGAGTTACAATGGAAAAGGATGCAGGAGAGTTGTGGTTAAACTCCAAACCTTTGGGTTATGATTTTAATTCAGTATATTTACAATTAAATGATATTAAGCATTTTAAGACTATTGTTTTAGGTGATTATAAAGCTACCTTTGGTCAGGGTTTGGTACTGGGTTCAAGTTTTGGAATGGGGAAATCGTCTTATGTATTGAATGTCGGAACACATGGTACTGGCTTAAAAAAATACAGCTCTACCAATGAACAGGCTTTTTTTAGAGGAGTAGGAGCAACCCTCAAATTCGATAAATTGAGTACCTCGGTATTTTACTCTCGTAAATATATCGATGCGGACACGTCAGAAAACGTGTTTTCGGGCTTTTATAAAACTGGTTATCACCGCACCGAGTCAGAAATAATGAAAAAGCAAACTGTACTCGAACAAGTCATTGGGTTCAATGCTTCCTATACATTTAAGCAATTACAAGTTGGTTTTACGGGTGTTTATACGCACTTTGATCATAGACTTGATTACGAACCTCAAACCTATAATCATTTCTATTTTAGAGATAATGATCAGGCTGTTGGTGGTTTGTATTATCGTTTTAGGTGGATGAAACTTAATTTTTTTGGCGAATCTGCAATTACAGATATAGGTGCATTAGCCACTATTAACGGTATGAGTTTTTCTCCTCTTTCACAACTTAGTTTTCTTATCTTAAATCGCAATTATTCTGCTGATTACGATACATTTTATGCCAATAGTTTCTCAGAAAGTACAAGAATAAATAACGAGAATGGTTGGTATTTCGGTGCTGAATTTCATCCTTATCGGAAATGGAAAATATCTGCATATTGTGATAGTTACCGCTTTAAATGGCCAAAATATGGAGTAGATGCTCCTTCATTGGGAACAGATTATTTACTTCAAGTAGATTTTACGCAGAGCAGAAATTTATCTATGTTTTGGCGATTTAAGTATGAAGAAAAAATGGATAATCTATCAGAATCAAGTTCCATAATGGCTTTGCTGGTGAATATTTCAAAGGCTGTTGCTAAGTATCAATTGACTTATTCTTTTGGAAATTTCAGTTTCAGAAATGTGATAGATTTCAATCTTGCAAAACGATACAATTTGGAATGGAAATATGGTTTAACCGCTTATCAAGATATAAGTTACGAGTTCAAAAAAATCCCGCTGAGAATGGATTTACGGTATCAATTTTTTGATGCTGTTGATTATGAGAATCGTGTTTATGCTTATGAAAGAGATATTTTATATGCCTTTGCTATTCCAATGTATTATGGCAAGGGAAGTCGATATTATGTCAATTTGAAGTATGAAATAAACTCCAAATTATCACTCTGGTTTAAAGTTGCACAAACCGTTTTTGCAGATGATAGAGAAAGTATTAGTAGTGCTAATGAAGAAATTGTAGGTAAAAGAAAAACTGATATGAGAGCATTGATAAGGTGGAATTTTTAGATGAAAGAAAACAACCCCTAACTCCTGAAGGGGAAATTAGTTAGCTTCGACTCTTTAAATTGTAAATAGTAAATGACAAAATAGTAAATTCTTCTCTATCTTAATCTCTCTAAGCGAGATGCATCGAGTCGCAAGAGAATAAACAGCAAGATAGTAAATGACCAAAGTGAAGAACCACCGTAACTGAAAAAAGGCAAGGGAATACCAATTACAGGCATGATTCCCAGAACCATACCAATATTAATCAACAAATGGAAGAAGAAGATGGAGGCGACACAATAAGCGTAAATTCTAATAAATGACTCTTGTTGTCGCTCTGCAATTTTCAAAATTCGCATCAACAGCAGCCAATATATAATCAATACAAAGGTTGATCCCAAAAAGCCATGCTCCTCACCTACTGTACAAAAAATGAAATCTGTATCCTGTTCGGGTACATATTTCAGCTTAGTTTGCGTACCATTTAAGAATCCTTTCCCAAGCAAACCACCTGAGCCAATGGCTATTTTCGACTGATTTACATTATAACCTGCGCCGTGTAAATCGTCCTCCATATTGAGTAATACTTTGATACGAATTTGTTGGTGTGGTTCTAACACCTTTTCGAATATATAATCGGATGAGAAACAGAATATTGCCGACCCAAGCGAAACTAAAATGAGAATCCAGATATTTTTATATCGGTAATAAAGCTCCACAAAAATCAAATATATGCTCGATGCTACCACCATGAAAAGTGCAATATAATCTACTTCAATGTAAAACCAAATATTAACAACAAATGAAATTAAAGAAATTATTAGTATACCATAAAGTATATTTAATGCCTCTCTGCGACGATGAACCACTAGAAACATATAAACAACCTGAATAAGTAAAATAAATCCCATTGCAAGTACTATTCCCAATGTGCCTTGATTCAAGAAAATTGCAATTTCGCTATATTTGATTACAACCACAAAAAGCAAAACAGCTAATACGGTTATTAACAATATAATACCATTCATTCCTTCCCTATAAAACATAAGCAAGAATGCAATAAAAACTAAGGCCGAACCAGTTTCTTTTTGGAGTACAATTAATGTAAACGGAAGGAGAATGAACATGGACAAAGGAATTAAATCCTTCCAATTTTTGAGTTTATAGTTATACGAACTCATAAACTTCGACAAAGCAAGCGCAGTGGCCATTTTAGCCAATTCGGCGGGTTGAAAACTGATCGGTCCAAGTACAAGCCACGATCGGGAACCTTTAATGTCGGGAGCCACAAATATGGTTACTATCAACAATAAAATGGTAAAAATATAAATAAAGTAGGCGAAAAAATTATAGACTTTGTAATCGACAAGTATCAACATGCCAGCTAATCCAAAGGCTGTAAGTATCCATACAAACTGCTTTCCAGCTCGTTGATTCCAGTCGAGTATGCTTGTTTGGTCAAAGTCATAACTTGCCCCATAAATGCTTATCCAGCCCATAAGAACCAGCAAAACATAAAGTGCAATGGTATAACCATCTAAAGCATATTTTATTTTAGCGTTCTCTGACATCGGTATTGGTAATGATATTAGTAACTCTTTCCTCCAATTCTATTCTTTCAATTTTCCCTTTGATGTATTGTTCCACTAAAAGACTGAAAATTGGTGCTGCATAAGTTGAACCGAAACCAGCATTTTCAACTACAACGGCAATTGCAATTTTGGGGTTTTCGCGTGGAGCAAATCCAACGAATATTGAATGGTCTTTTCCTCTACTATTCTGCACTGTCCCAGTTTTTCCGCACATACTTAAACCTTCTATTCTGGATGCACGGGCTGTACCTGATTCAAAAACACGGGACATTCCTTCAAATACAATGGGGAAGTATTTTTTATCCACCAAGGTTTGGTGAATTTTTGTTTTCATGGAGTCATTTTTGTTCAGATGAGGCGTTATGTAGAAGCCTGAATTTGAAATAGCACACATCGAATTTGCCATTTGTAAAGGAGTTGCTAGAATTTCACCCTGACCAATAGAATTAGAACGAATGGTTATGGCACGCCATCCAGTAATCGATTTGTATACTTTGTTATAATATTTTTGAGTAGGAATATATCCCCTGCTTTGTTCATAAATATCCCCATCTGTAAATTTTTCACCAAAGCCAAAGCTCTTTATATTGCCTACCCAAGTATCGTAATTAGTTCTGAAAAGCAAATTTTTTGTACCGTAGCCATTTTTTTCAATGGTGGATTTAAAAGCATTCCAAAAATAGGGATTACAGCTCTGTTCGATAGCACTCAATAACCCGACAGGCGAACCATGATGGTGAGTACATTTTACAGGTGAAGATGCTGGACCATTGCACGAAAACAAAGTATGATTGTTGATGCCTTCCATTTGCTGGCAAACCAAGGCTTGAATAGTTTTAAAAGCCGATCCGGGCGAATATTGTGCTTGTGTAGCCCTATTCATTAATGGTTTTGTAGGATCACGGAGCAATGAAAGGTAGTTTTTAGAACGGTTGCGACCAACCAATATAGACGGATTGAATGCAGGATTGGATACCATAGCTAAAATCTCACCTGTTGCCGGTTCTATAGCTACTATACTCCCTACTTTCCCAGCCATGAGTTTTTCACCCAATTCTTGAAGTTTAATGTCCAATGTTACCGTAAGGTTTGTACCGGCTTTCGGTGCAATGTCCTTTTTCCCATTTTCATATTTTCCCTTAATCCTTCCTTTTGCATCACGCAAAAGTATTTCTACACCTTTTTCACCCCTGAGCGATTTTTCGTAGGTGTATTCTATTCCATCACGTCCGGCATAATCGCCTGATTTGTAGTAATCGTCTTGCTCTATTCTCCTTTGAGATACTTCACCAATATTCCCCAAGACATGCGCTGCGTAAGGGAAAGTATATTCACGAAGTGTTCGGTTTTGAATATAAAACCCC
>JBBRHJ010000019.1:0-26430 GCA_038222885.1 Bacteroidales bacterium
GGAACCATTGTAGGTGGTAAAACGGATCAGCCGGCCATGCAGCCATACCCCGGCGATAAAGCCGACAAAAGCTCTGCATCAGGTCGTACCTCAGTAATAATTAATTTCGGTATGCCTAATCCCGGAATATTGATTCGCTCGGCAAGAGCTTTAAACATTATAGTCATTAAGACTAAAAGTAAGAGTAGTGAAGTTTTTTTCATGATTTTAAATTAAATGATTAAATAATTGTTTTAGATTTTTAGAGACTTTTTTTTCGAGTATTAATTAATATTTTTTTAATGCACTTCAACTGAAGTTTCTGTTGAAAATACTTTTAAAACTATCTATATTATAATTATTAAAGGTAGATATGGGTTGAGACCATAATGTTAGCTTAAAGAGAAAAAAAACAGATGTGAAACTTTAATACAAGCAAAATTAATCATAATCGATACAGAATACTTGCTCATTTTCAAATGAAGGAGTTTGTTTTTTCATGTTGTATTATACTTTAGAATGTCGATAATGTTAAAATGGTTTAGATTGGTCACTTAAATTATAGACAAAATTTTTATTATATGGGACAAATTATATTAAATAAAAAAAAGTAAACAATATGGAAATGTAAGTACAGATTGATATTTTCGATCAAGTACTAAATAAATGCTGTTTGAAATTTATGAAAGTTGTATTTTGACTTTTTAAAAGTATTAGTCATCTGACTTTTTTTGCAATTATTTATAAAATAAAGCAAGTAGGGTAGATGTTAAATAAATTTAGTATACACTTAAATATATATCGACAAAAATAATTTTAATTTTCAATAACAACAATGTACAAAATTACTTATTGCATGGACAATATTATTATACTGTTTTTGGTCTTTGAAAGCAAAAAAGGATTACATCCTCTCATATCGAAAGAATGGATTGGGCTAATTTAGGGCTAATTTATATACAGCTAAGTGAAGTTAAAATTTCATGCGCGTGTTTGGTTTCACAATCTTTGCCTCTTAGCTGTTTTAGGTTAGTTTCATATTCGGTATAAAGTATTTGAACTCTTTACCAGTAAAAATCGACCTTAGAAATATGTGCTTTTATGCACTTACTGTTTCGGGTATCTCAGCTCCGAGTTCTTCTATGCGTCTTTGGTAATACTTCAATTGTGCATCTCGTTTTTTTGCATCCACAAAATTGGCTCCCAATTCAACAAAGTCTTTCTTTTCTTTGATTAAGTGATAAGCAATAATCAATATAGAGTGTGCTAGGGCTACAATGGCTCTCTTTTTGCCTCTTCGGCCAACCAATCTTTTGTATTTGGAACTAAGAAAAGTTCCCTTGGTACGAGATGCCGCCCATGCTGACTCTGATAGCATTGACTTTACTTGCTTATTTCCATGGGTGGTTTTACCGCTTTTTTTTTACCAGCACTCTCATTGTTTCCAGGACTAACTCCTGCCCATGAACTAATGTGCTTTTCTGTGGCAAATACATCCATATCTACACCAATTTCAGAAATCAATTCTCCTGCTGTTTGTTCTCCAACACCAGGAATCTGCTGTAATAAAGCTATTTCATGTACATAAGGCAACAATTGCTTTTCTATTTCTATATCAAGCTCTTTTATCAAGGCTTCTGTTTGGCGTATGTCCTGACGAATAATCCGGATCATAAATTTATGATGCTCTGTTAGGTTGCCTTCCAAAGCCATAATTATATTTTCTTGTTCGGCTTTGACTCCTCCATGACATAAAGAGGCTAAATAAACAGGATCGGTTTGACCTTCCAATAAAGCATCCACTATGCGTGTGCCACTAACTCCGTGAACCTTTGATAATACAGTAGATAACTTCATATTGGAATCTTCCAACATTTTTATCATCCTGTTTTTCTCTGCGGTGATTGCTCCATTCAACTTACGCCTATAACGAGTCATGTCTCGCAATTGCCGGATTTCTACAGGAGGAACAAAGCTTCCCTTGAGAAGTCCTGCTAATAGTAACTTAGAAATCCATGCACTGTCTTTCTTGTCTGTTTTATGACCTGGAACATATTTAATGTGACGGGCATTGACAATCAGAATAGTTAATCCTGAGCCTTCCAAAATGTTGAACACTGGTTTCCAATAGATACCTGTGCTCTCCATGGCTACATGAGTTATCCCTAAGGATAAAATCCATTCTTTCAATTCTTTCAAAGAGCGCGTAAAGGTCGAAAACGTTCTCGTTTCTCGCTTTATTTCTGTTCCTGAAACTGTTGCGACAACAGTGTCTTTGTGTACATCAAGTCCACAACCTTTGGCTACGACTTGATCAAAATCAATTGTTTCGTTCATAATTGTACCTTTTATTGGGTTTGTATGCCCGAAGGTACGACATTTTCATCATCTTTGGTGAGCGAGAGCGGTCATGTGGGTTTCATAATAGTTTTTTTTAAATGAATTAATATTATTGTATATTGATTTGAGATTATTAGAGCTATAATACTGATAATTAATCTTTAACTTTTTGAATTTACTGCAAAATGCTAAATATAAAAATTTGTAGCTAACTCAATACACTTTAGTTTGGTTTTAAACCCATGCCAAAATTAGACAGAAAATTTTAGAATGACTTGTTCATTTTGTAATAGTATTTGCTCTATTTTAGTTTAGGAAACTTTTTGCATTTAAACTGTCTGGTAATTTGTGGAATTAGTATTTCAGTTAAATTCCTCAAAGAACTTAAAGTCATTCTGAAACTATATATCTATTGAGAAAAAACATAGTACCTATCAAAAGCTTATCGACATTGCAACTAAGAATATTATCCATACAAATAGTATAATAGTATATTGTAGAATCGAATAATTCAAATTATGTTTGCATACTTTTAATGGCCTGCTTACAGAAATTGCATAATAGAAAATCTTTACAAGTAAACAGTATATTAAAACCTTGAATTTATAAAATGTAATTGTACACTATAAATCAATGTCGTTAAGTTAAGAATCTGAATTTTGCATATACAGTTTTCTCGTATGGAATAAATATCAATAAAAGAACATCGCTACCATAATACGATTCCACGTAGTGGATAAATAGGTTGATTCCCTACGGGAAATCAATCAAATTAGGTCATTCAAAACTATGGTTATTAATGTCCTACGGACAATTTCCTTTGCTTTCACTAACTTAACGACATTACACTATAAATGAAAAAAATCTTATTCTTAATACTATTGCAATTCAGCCTCATTGCGAATGCACAAATTACAAACCCGAAACAAGCAGATCCTAATCCAGCTGCTAATAACGTAGGGTATAGGCTCGTATGGAGTGATGAATTTAATATTGATGGAGCACCAAACCCATTATTTTGGAAATATGAAAACGGATTTGTTCGCAACGAAGAACTACAATGGTATCAACCAAACAATGTTATCTGTAAAAATGGATTGTTGGTCTTTGAAGCAAAAAAGGAGAACGTACTTAATCCAAATTACATAGCCGGAAGCTCAGATTGGAAACAGAAAAGACAATATGCTAACTACACTTCCTCAAGTATTAAAACGCAGGGACTGGTTCAAGCACAATTTGGAAGTATAGAAGTGCGGGCACGTATTGATACACGTAAAGGTGCCTGGCCAGCTATTTGGACACTCGGTGCTGGGGGAGAATGGCCTTCGTGTGGTGAGGTTGACATAATGGAGTTTTATCGAAAAAACGACCTGCCGTCTTTGTTGGCAAATGTGGCCTGGGGAACTGCAACGCGCTGGGTGGCACACTGGGATGGTGCAAGTAAACCGCTGTCCTACTTTACAAATTTAGATGGAGATTGGGCAAATAAATTTCATGTTTGGCGAATGGATTGGAATAAAGATAGCATTAATTTGTATCTTGATGACCTGAAAATGAATTATACCTTATTAAATCAAACAATAAACAATCCGAATTATCCACCTGTAAACCCATTCTTGCAAAAACACTATTTTCTGTTGAATTTAGCTATTGGTTCCAACGGAGGTGATCCTTCAAATACTGCTTTCCCTATTACTTACGAAGTAGATTATATTAGAATATGGAATAAAATTGATCCATTAGATAAGAATTTAGTGTATAATGGTGACTTCTCCGATTATAAAATGGGTTGGCAGGTGAATAATGCTTTTGAAGTGGAAGAATCACCCATTGGCAATATGAATGGCTCATATTGTAGGCTTACAGGTGTGAATGAAAACAGAATCATGCAACAAGCTATTCAAGTAGTTCCTGGAAAAACATACACTTTTACATTTAATGCAAGAATACAAAACTCACATACAGCTGGTTTACAGCCAAATAATAATTCTACATACGGAGTTGCTACTTTAAAAGGCAAAATTGAAACAAGCGATGGCCAGCTTTTGGCAGAAGTTAGCACTAAGTCGAACACTACTACCAAACTTGAAGTCAGCTTTACCGCTCCTACGACTACTTCAATAATAAATCTTATCATATCAAAAGATTGGAATGTTGCTTATATTGATGACATTTCAGTGACTGAGGATACGAATGCTGCTTTGAATAATATTGATAATTCAAAGTTTTCCCTCAACTACAATAAGAATACGAATTCAATATCTGTATCTGCCAATAAATTAATTAAACAAATTAGAGTCTATAATTTACAAGGAAAAATTATAATGGATAAAGCCCTTTATTATCAAAATACTGAAATTGTAGAATTCAATTCTAACACCAAAGGCTTATACATAGTTGAAACTATATTTTCTGACAACCTCAATGCTGTAGGAAAAATAAGTATCAATTAACAATCACTTTTTTTATATAAACATTTAGAAAAACACGTAAGAATGAAAAAGTTAACCCTAAGTATAGCTGCAACATTATCATTAAACATTTTTGGAGCAGACAATAAGCCAAATATAATTTTTATAATGTCGGACGATATTGGTTATGGCGATGTTAGTTACAATGGTGGTAAAATAAAAACCGAAAATATTGACCAGCTGGCAAATGACGGACTCCGATTTACACAAGCATATTCAGTTGCATCTACAAGTTCGCCAACACGCTATTCGCTTTTAACTGGGCAATATGCTTTTAGGAAAAAGGTAGGAATTTTGGAAGGCGATGCACCTATGAGTATTTCTTCATCGACAAAAACAATAGCGACTATTTTACAACAAAAAGGCTATACAACTGGCTGTGTTGGAAAATGGCATTTAGGTTTGGGAAATGGCTATTTAGATTATAACAAGACTGTAAAGCCTTCGCCAAACGAAGTTGGATTTGATTATTCATTTATTATTCCTGCTACCAACGACAGAGTTCCATGTGTCTATCTCGAAAATGGGAAAGTGCTAAATTTAGACCCTAACGACCCGATACAAGTAAGTTACACTAAACGAATAGGAAATATACCTATCGGTGAAGAGCATCCTGAATTATTAAAAATGTGGGCTCTGTCGAAGCAACATAGAAAAACTATCGTTGATGGAGTCAGTCGCATCGGTTATATGAGTGGTGGCACGGCTGCACTTTGGAAAGACGAAGATATGTCGGAAGTAATTGCTGGAAAAGCGGTTGAGTTCATCAAAAAGAATGCTCAGAAACCATTTTTCATGTATTTTGCAACCCATAACATTCACGAACCACGCATAGCAAGTCCTCGTTCGAAAGGGAAAAGTGGTTATGGTATTTATGGTGATGTTATCATGGATTTGGATTGGTCGGTAGGTCAGATAATGAAAACGCTAAGAGAACTGAAACTTGATAAAAATACGCTGGTAGTATTTATGAGCGACAATGGACCTATGGTGCAGGAAGGATATGAAGATGGAGGATTAAAAAATCTAAAAGACCACAAGCCAGCAGGAGAATTGCGTGGTGGAAAATATTCACTTTATGAAGGCGGTTCACGGTTGCCATTTATTATTTATTGGCCTCAAAAAGTGAAACCTGGTGTTTCCGATGCCATAGTAAGTCAAATTGATTTGTTTGCATCGATAGCCAAACTTAGCAAAGTGAAACTCAATAAAATAGATGCTCCTGATAGTAGAGAAGCATTAACAACATTTATTGGAAAATCGCAGAAAACGAAATTCAATGAAGTTTTGATTCAAAATAATGGTGGTGCAATTGCTTTGCGTTGTGGTGACTGGAAATACATTTCTGGAAATAATAAAAATGGAAAGGAAACATTGGGAGAATTATATAATCTAAACGAAGATATAGCTGAAAAGAATAATTTAGCAGATTTAAAACCAGAAATAGTAGTAAAATTTCAAAAACGCATAGACGAGATTCGTCAATCTACATCATTACACAAATAAATTAGTAAAATACTTGAAAATTAGAATATTAAATTAAAATTAAAAATATCAAAATGAAAACTACAAAAATTTTATTTTTAGTCATCGCATGTACTTTTTTAAGTACCGTACAGGCACAAATTGCAGACAAGAACACTTATTTGCGTCCAGTAATTACCGAGTTCCAAAAAAAATGGCCGGATAACAAAACTATGAATCTGGTCTTTCACGGCCATAGTGTACCATCAGGATATTTTCTTACACCCGATGTTCGTACCTTGCAATCCTATCCTTACCTCACATTGGTTAATTTAAAGGGAATGTATCCTTATGCAGTTATTAATACCATTACAACTTCAATAGGGGGCGAGCAATCTGAAAAAGGAGAGACAAGGTTTGCAACCGAAGTATTAACAATGCGGCCACAAGTTGTATTTATCGATTATGCCATAAATGATCGTGGCATTGGTCTGGTTCGGGCAAGAGCCGCCTGGGTGAAAATGATAGAAGCAGCTTTGACTTATGGTTGTAGAGTGATGTTAATGACTCCAACGCCTGTAAGTAACGAGAATCTATTGGACGAACAAAGCCCATTGGCACTACAGGCCGCACAAGTTAGGGAGTTAGCCGCATTGTACCATGTAGGATTGGTAGATAGTTTCAAAGCATTTCAAGTTTTGGCAGCTGCAGGAACCGATCTCACGAGCTATTATGCTCAGCCGGTACATGTAAACGAAAAAGGACATTTGATTGTGGCTACAGAAATTAAAAAGTGGTTCGACTTATCTCAGTCAGTTGTAACTTCAGCTATTCATTTTGATTTTGAGAATAACAATGCAACCACAACTTTTGATAAAGTAGCCAATGCTCCTGCTATTTTTTCGGGTTCAAGTATTTTTAATGATACAATTAAAGGAAATGTACTATCGCTCCCAACTGCCGATGCTAATTTAAAATTAGGAATAAATCCTTTAAACAAAACCGCTTACACAATTTCTTTTTGGATAAAGTTAAAAGTAGAAGAGTTTAATAAATTTGCATTTTATTTTACCGAGCAAAGTGGGAAACACTTGCTCGGTTTAACTAAAGAAAATTGGTATGCCCCCAAACAGTTTTGCTTTTACAATAATACTGTGTCAGGCATTTGCGGTACTGCCGAAAAATTAGAAGCTTACAAATGGAATCATTTGGTGATAGTTGGCGATGGAGCAAGTGCTACCATGTATCAAAATGGTACAAAACGGAGCACAAGACCTCTTCCAATATCAGCTCTTAATTTCACTGATTTTTATGTGGGTACCCCGACAAGTGCTTCAGCCATTTGCTATATGGATGACATTATGTTCTATCAAACTATCTTAACTGATCAGGAAATTGCCAATTTATACAACTCACAAAAACCCTCATTAACTTCTGCAATTAGCACACCTGATGCCTCCAATATTATTAATTATTACCCCAATCCTGTAAAAAAAAATGAGAGATTAAAAATTGATTTATCAAAATTTAATTCTTCCGAGCCAATAGACTTTTCAGTTAATACTGCTGATGGAAAATCAATATTTAAAAAAATAATTTCAAGCTCTGAACAAAAAGATTTTAGTTATAAAGTAGCCAATGAAGGTGTCTTAATTATAGCACTTAGCAATAAAAATCAAAAACAATCCTTCAAAGTTATTGCCGAATAATCTTAATATAATCAGATTTATGATATAGAACACTTCAATACCTTCTTGAAGTTTAAGCAACAAAAAACACAAAAATAGTTTCTGCTTTCTTACAATTCTTCAAACAAGTATTTTTAAATACTACATTTTATGAAAAAAACGATACTTCTTGTTATCATATTCTTCGTTTTCACAAACCTACATGCTGAGTATTTTAAATTTATTCCTGTAGAAGTTACCCAACCCGACAAATCAGTTCTTCATTGTTTTAGTTCGGGTGATGAACTCTATCATGCCATGCACGACAAAGATGGTTACACCATTGTGCAAAGTGAAACAGATGGATATTTTTACTATGCAGAGTTAATTGATAATAAGTTGATTACTTCACTATTCAGAGCAGATTCTACAAATCCAATTTCTGTTGGGTTGCAACCTTGGTTGCGTGTTAAGCCTACTGCAACTGAACAAAAAGCAATTGTTGAGCAGTATAGTCGGTCGATGTCGAAGGTAAAGGCTGCGGAAAACGCGTTGACAACCGGTTTATTGTCAAATGTAATTATTTATGTCCGTTTCAAAGGTGAGGCGGAGTTTACAAAAACCCGCCAAGGCTTTGAGGATATGATGCAAAGTAATACTACGACTTCATTGAATAGCTATTACAATGAAATATCATACGGACAATTGAATGTTCAATCTACGCACTTCCCAATATGTGATCCTACTGTAAGTTTATCCTACGAAGATATTAATGAAAGGAATTTTTATAGCCCCTATAATGCTGTTACAAATGCCAATGGATATACTGCCGATAATAGTAAAGATAGAGAACATAGTCTGGTACAAAGAGTTGTAAATGCTATGAGTAGCCAAATTCCATCCAGTTTAATTGTAGATGCCAACAATGATGGTTATGTTGATAATCTGACCGTAGTTGTACGCGGAAATGCCGACGGTTGGGGAAAACTGCTCTGGCCTCATGCTTGGTCGCTTTACACTAAAACAGCTTTTATCAACTCGAAAAGAGTTGATAGATATATTTTTATTACCGAAAACATGTACACTGTAAAAACGATGTGTCACGAAGCAGGTCATATAGTTGGAGCACCTGATTATTATCATTATACTGATAACGGAATGGATCCAGTTGGTAATTGGGATTTAATGCAAAGTGGTATGGGACATATGCTTGCATTTACAAAATGGAAATATACAGGGCAAAAGTGGATAAAATCTATACCTGAAATTACTGCATCTGGTGATTACACATTAAAACCTATCACAAGTAATACGAATAATTGTTATAAAATAAAATCGCCCTATTCAAATACTGAATATATTGTGGTTGAGTTTAGAAAAAAAACTGGAATGTATGAATCAAACATTCCACAATCCGGTTTGATATTCTCGCGAATAAACACTTTAGCTTCCGGTAATGGAAACGGACCGCCCGACGAAGTGTATGTTTATCGTCCACAAGGGTCTGTTTTTTCAAATGGTTCTTTATCAAGTGCAGCTTTTGCCAATTTGTATAATAAAACTAATTTTAATGGTGCTACAAACCCAAGGGCATTTCTGTCAGATGGTTCAGATGCTGGAATTGATATTTCAAACATTCAGTATAAAACCGATTCGATGACGTTTCACGTAAATATTGTTGATGAGCCGATTGACAAATCAATTTGGAGAGTTACTGCTGATAGTTACGAAGCAATTTCAGCTTATCATCCTCCAACAAACGTTATTGATAATAAAACGAATACAATATGGCATACACCATGGGGTTCCAATTTGGTGCAACCACCTCATTGGTTATCAGTTGATTTTGGAAAAATGCTGAATATCAAAGGTTTCAAGTATTTGCCTCGTCAAGATATGGTAAATGGACGAATAAAAGATTACGAGTTTTATAGTTCTGATGATGCTGTAAAGTGGAATCTCGAGACTTCAGGTACGTTTAGCAATACTGCATTACTACAGATTGTTACATTCCCAGAACGTAGATGCAAGTATGTAAAATTAGTAGCTCTTAACGAAGTTACAGATAAACCACTGACCTCAGTAGCCGAATTGGATTTTGTGTACAATACCTCATCAATACCCAGAAATAAGTGGGGTTTATTAGGTGTAAGTAGTTTTGAGTCAGGAAAAAATGGCGAATTAGCTTTTGATAGTATTGAAAGTACTTATTGGACGAGCAAAACTACAGTTCCTGCTTCTCTATATCCTCATGAACTTGCAATAAATCTTAATAGTACTTACTGCGTTGAAAGTTTATCCTACCTACCTCGTCAAGACAATACAAGTGGGACGATTGCGAAATATGAGCTTTATTCAAGTATGGATGCTAACAACTGGGAATTGCTTAAAAGCGGAGAGTTTGATAAAAATTCAGCGGAGAAAATGATTGCTTTCCCTAAGAAAATCTGCCGCTATGTGAAATTGATTGCTTTGTCAGAAATGAGTTTGAGAACAATGGCGAGTGTTGCCGAAATTAATTTGTACGGTACAATTAGCAATGATAGTATTGCTCCTTCATCACCCCTCAATTTCAGAATTACAAATAGAGTTGCCGATAATATCACCTTGACTTGGGATAAGAATGTAACCGATAACAGTGTATTATATTACCAATTACAAACATCAAACGCCACTATTGCAAAAATATATAACAATCAAGTTACTGTTCAAATTGACGCCACCCAAAATAACAGTTTTACATTACAAGCAATTGATGGTTCAGGTAATGTTTCTCCAGAATCTCATTTGAACTTCGATGCAATTACAAGTATCGAGAATATTAATACAAACGCTCCTAATTTATACACGGTTGATAATAAATTAGTTATATCCAATCTGTATGGCGAAAATAAGATAAAGGTATATGACTCCTTAGGTCAACTGATAATAAATGATAATTGCTCAGCACCGAATTATGAAACCTTAATTCTAAATCATATAGGCATTTTGATAGTTTCAATCGAAAAGGAGAATCAGATTATTGTACGAAAAAAAGTAATTGTTAATTAAATAATAATCAGAGAATCATTTATTATTTTAGTTGCTCTTCCAATAAAATCTTGTAAAGGATAATACAACTTTTAATGTAAACTAAAAACTCATAAAGTCAACAATATAATCATATAAATTATAGTCATGAGCAAATTCAATTTAAGAATCAGTTTTGTTATTATACTTACTTTTTGCTTTTCAGCTCTTAGAGTCAACCTTATGCATGCCAGTACCACAAAATCAGCCATTAACCAGCTATATTTAGATGAGATGGATTTAACTAAAGGCACTTGTGGTTGGAAAACGATGCGATCAAAACTCTCAGTGGGAGGTAATCCAATAAAAATTGCTACAGTAACTTATGCCAGAGGAGTTGGGACGCATGCTCCTGGTGAAATTACAATTAAAACAAACGGAGCAAGCAGATTCACAAGTAAAATCGGAATTGATGATGAAACAAACGGGAACGGTACTGTAGAGTTTATTGTTTATGGCAACCAAACAATAATTTACCAAAGCGGTATAATGAGAGGAAATGCGGCGGCAAAATCCATCGATTTAGATATATCAGCGTATGCCTATCTGAGATTGATTGTTACGATTGCCGATGGCAGTAACAATAACGATCATGCAGATTGGGCTGATGCTTTATTGGAATATGAAACAGTTAAACCTGTATGTATTAAAGCAGCAGAACTTCCTTGGACTGAGTTTCGTAATAAAACGGTACATTATGCACTCCCAAATAAAAACTTACAATTTAGACTCAATGTGTATGGTGTTCAGCCTATTACGGTAAATGTAACTAACTTGCCAGTGGGTATTGAATTTGATTCAAAACGAAATATATTATATGGTAAAATCAGTCAGGAAGGCGTTTACAACATCCCAGTTTCGGCCACAAATATTTACGGAACAATTGAAAAAACATTCAAAATAGAAATATCAAATAAACTTAAAATGCCTACTCCGCCTATGGGTTGGATGACTTGGAATATATACAGAGGAGAAATTAGCGAAACAAAAATAAAACAAACTGCTGATGTAATGGTATCATCCGGTATGCGTGATGCCGGTTACAATTATATAATCATTGACGATTTATGGCAAGGGACGCGCGATGCCAGTGGCAAAATCTCACCTAATGCCACCAAATTCCCCAGTGGGATAAAAGCACTTGCCGACTATGTACATGCTATAGGCTTGAAACTTGGTATATACTCCGATGCTGCTGATAATACCTGTGGTGGTGCGGTGGGAAGTTTAAATAAAGAAGTAATTGACGCTCAAACTTATGCCTCGTGGGGTATTGATTATTTAAAATACGATTATTGTAACGCACCGGCTGATCAAGCTACAGCCATAAACAGATACAAGGCAATGGCTGATGCTTTAAACAACAGCGGAAGAGATATGGTGTTTGCAGCATGTGAGTGGGGTGATAGGAATCCATGGGAGTGGGCTGCTGAAAAATCGAACGCTCAATTATGGCGTACAACTTGGGATATACGTGATACTTGGGAATTTAACGATGGCGACAAAAATCATTATGGTATAATGAATAGTTTGGATCGGCATATTGGACTTGAGTATTATGCAGGGCCAAATAGGTGGAACGATCCCGATATGATGGTGGTGGGTTTGTACGGAACAGGAATTCCCTCGAATGCCTTCGGTGCAAATGGCTGTACCGACCGAGAATATCAAGCCAATATGAGTCTTTGGGCAATGATAGCTGCTCCACTTATTACCAGTTTCGAATTGAAAACAATCAATGATGCTACAAAAGACATTTTGTTAAATAAAGAAGTTATTGCCATTAATCAAGATACATTGGGCGATGCAGCTACACGAATATTTAAAGATGGAGATATCGAAGTTTGGGCCAGAGATCTTTATGATGGTGGTAAGGCAGTTGCTTTTCTTAATCGAAACAACACTGTCACAAAAAACATATCTGTCAATTGGAGCAATTTGTTTATAGAAGGTAGTTACGATATTCGTGATCTATGGAAACATCAACTTGTTGGTACGTCAAACACTTCATTCAATACCAATGTGTTAGCGCACGAAGTGGTGCTTTTAAAATTATCAAAGGTTGATAATGCCAATGCAGTACAACTTTTAAAAAAAACCGATAATTGGAATTGTTTTGTGCAAGATAAACATCTGAAAATAAACTATTCACAACCTGAGAATGGAATTGTGGAAATAATGTTGGCTGATAGCTATGGCAAACAAGTATTACTGAAATCTATTACTAATTTTTTGTCAGACAAAATTACTGCTGATTTTGATGTGTCGAATTTGCCTTCTGGAGTATATTTTTGCAGGTTAAAATATGCAAATAGAATTTCTACAAAAAAAGTAATATTATAAGATATGAAACTTCGCCTAAATTTATTATCAAGAGAAATGATATTTGTTAATAGCATGATAATGATTTACAACATTAAATAATTCTAACTTTTGGGTTGATTATTTGACGCGTTAAAATATAAAAGATCTACTATAATGTGGAATTTGTATAAGATAATCCATTCAATTAATATAATTGTCCATTTAATTGTAACTCTTGTTATTACTACTTTTACGTCATATTTACAAACCCTTTAAAAATTAAATTCTTATGAGAAAAATTACTCTTATTTCAGCACTTTCACTTTTTGTGTTTGCGGTAAATGTATTTGCTGCTTCTAACGATGTGACTAAATTATGTACTTTCGAGGAAAGTCCTATTTTTTATAGACTTGCTTCTGCTGGTGGAGGTCAAATGACAACATTTAATCCTGACAAAACAGGAATTAATCAATCAGATTCTTGTGAACTTTTTATGCGTGGTAATCCAAATAACTACTATGCTGCAGCAGGTGTTTTTTTAAATTATCCTACTAACACCTTTTATCGTCAAGATCCAGGTGTAACTATTCCTGCTGGAGATTCAATAATTATTAAAATGTACATTTATTCTAATACCGTTATTAATCCAGCACTTAATATTACCGGTATTCTACCTGTTGATAATAGACCTATGGGCTGGGTAGTAGCTGATAGACTAACAACCCTTAATTTATGGACTGAACTTTCATTTAAAGTAAAGACAGCCGCTGTAGCAGTTACCGTTAATGCAATTAATTTAAGAGCTGACTTGGATAAAGCATTAGTTACCAGCCCATTGGCGGCAAACAAAGTAGTCCCAAATACATTTGAACCTCCTGTTGGTGCAGGCTTAGTTTATTTTGATGAAATAAGTTATGAAAGAGTAATTACAGGAAATAATGAGTTGAATAATAATCAGGCTAAAGTATTTACTGCTAATCGGAAGATTTCCATAAGTGGGGCTTCAGATTATTCTACTGCCACTCTTTTCAACAGTTTAGGTCAAAATATTGTATCGAAAACATTCGACAGTAATTGTGAGTTTGAAGTACAAAAATCAGGAGTATATTTTGTTCAATTAAACGGAAAAACTTCCAAAGTAGTTGTAAAATAAAACCCAATTTTATAAGTTAGATTAAAATACTTCATCAGTCTGTGATGTATTTTAATCTAATTTTTTATAATACCCCCTTCCCCTCAATGAGATGGATATTGATAAAAATTGTTATATTGCATCTTATTATTATTGATAATTCCTTTGACACCTGAAGTATATACAAGGATTTGATTTAATTATTATTTCAAAAATGAGCAAAACTTTCATATAAACATCTTATTATCCATGTACTCTAAAAGAATTACTTACTCTTTATTTTTGATTATTTTTACGTTGACTTTGTTTCAATGTAAATATCCTGAGCTAATTATAGATCCTCCAATCACCATTGATAGTACCAAACAAGTGATACCATTAACCCCTATATATCCTTATAAAGATTGGTTTGATTCTTCGGGTAAAATTATTAATGCTCATAGTGCTGGCATACTTTATGACAATGGATATTACTATTGGTATGGCGAAGATAAAATATTAGGTAGTGCAGAGAACAGAGGTTATACGGGTGCTGGTATGCATTGCTATCGTTCAAAAGATTTAGCTAATTGGAAAGATTTCGGGATAGTACTTCCAGTGGATTATAACAATGCTTCGAGTGATATGGCTTTTGGTTGTATTTTTCAACGTCCAAAAGTAGTATTTAACAAATCAACTCAAAAGTATGTTGCATTTTATAAACTATACCTCAAAGGATCGTCTTACGATTACTGTTATACAGGTGTAGCTACTGCCACAGCTCCAACTGGTCCATTTACTTACGATCACAAATTTTTTGCTGCTTCTACAGTTAATGGTTCAGGTGATTTTGCTCTGTATCAAGATACTGTAACGGGCGACTTATATCACATTTGTGTCCGGAAATCAGACAGAGTAGTGGTTAAGGCTAAGATGACCAGTGATTATATGAATCCAGCAACTACTTATACAGCTATGACTGGCGTTCAAAATAGCACTGAAGGCTTGGCAATTACCTATTACAAAGGCGTATTTCATCTACTAGGCTCTGGTTCATCAGGTTGGGATCCAAATGCGGCCAGGTATTATACAAGCACAAGTATTAATGGTCCATGGTCAAGTAAAGGAAATCCTTGTAAGGGAATAAATTCTTATAATACTATTGACTATACAAAAACTTTTGAAGGTCAGTCAACATTCATACTTAAAATTCAAGGAGCTGAAAATCAATTTATTGCCATGTTTGATGTTTGGCGACCTACCGATCCTATTACATCTCCTTATATCTGGCTACCATTTAAAATTACGAACAACCTACTAACGATTAATTGGATTGATAAATGGGATATGGATTGGTACAAAACACATTAATATCAAAAGCAAGCGAAATGAATCTTTGAAAATAAAACTTTAGGCATTATGAAAAATGAATTATTTAACAATGAATCAAAACTTTGGAGTTGGACTAATAAAATAATTTTATTTCTTGTTGGTTTTGGTGCTTTGGTATGGTTTTTAATTAGAGTTATCCCAAAACCAAGTAGAGCATCTTATCCTTGTCAACGTGCTGCTTTTCCATTGGCAAGTTCATTTGTCATCTGGATTGTTGGAGCAGTCAGCAGTTTTTATGGCTTCAAATATATAGGCAGATTGTTTGCTAAATATCGATGGACGGTAGTCGGTTTTTCAGTTGTTCTTATTTTTGTTTCCTCCTTCTGGTTCACCACTTTATCATCGAGTATGTCCAATTTACTTGTGGCGGCACCCGATACAACTTTTGTACCTGCTGTAGGTTTCGATTGGAAACCAGGTACATCTAACAAACCAATGGGTGAAGCAAAAGGTATTTTCCCTGGTCGTGTGGTTATGACACGTAACCCAGAAGCCACAAAATGGGCGGGAAATTGGAAAAAGAATGAAGACCAATGGTGGCTTGATAAAAATACCGATATCAACAAAGTCAGTGAACTGTTGTCGGTAAGCATTCAAAAATTAACTGGCACAAAAAAAGACAAAGACGCTTGGGACAAGATTTTCAATTTCTACAACAAAAATTCAAGAGCTATTTCCTCAGGATACAAAACGGGCGAAATAATCGCTGTAAAAGTCAACCTGAACAATAGTGGTACTAAAAAAATAAACAACCATACAGATGCTTCGCCGCAGATGGTTTTAGCACTCATTAGGCAATTGGTAAATGTTGTAGGAGTGCCAGAAAAAGATATTCTTATCTACGAAGCTAAAAGGGAGATTTATCCATTTATGCTTACAAGAATCTGGTCAGAATTCAAAGATGTAAAGTTTTTGCAAGAACATGCACCCGCAGAAGTACAACCTGTAAATCCAGCTTATGGCGATTATACTGGTTTGGAAGGAGCCGATTGGGTTGAAGGTGTTAGTTACTCTATTGGTGAATTTAACGATGCCAAACTTATCCCTCGGCAAGTAAAAGAAGCTACCTACTTGATAAATATGGCATTATTAAAGCTACACTCCTATCCGTATAATTATATGGAAAATGGTGATAATGGTCAAACAGCCATTACCATGTCGAGTAAAAATCATGCTGGGTCGATAAAAGGACCTCAAGAAATTCACAAGTACCTAAATACGACTCAATTGGGTAAACCAAATACCTATTCACCCTTAGTCGATATGGAAGCCTCACCCAATTTGGGGGGTAAAACTATTTTGTATTTGCTTGATGGATTATATTGTGGTAGGAAGTATCGTAGCTATCCGCTGCATTTTCCCAATCCTCCTTTCAACAACAAAACTGTACCTTACGAAAATTCCGAATGGCCTGCCTGTTGCTTGGCATCATTCGATCCTGTGGCAATTCAAGCTGTAGGGTTGGACATTATGTATGCACAGAGTAAGAACAACAATGAACCAAGTTACCACAATGTTTCTCGCATATTAGTTCGCGAAAACGCAGATGATTTCTTACGTGAAATGGCTGACCCTCAGCATGCTCCTTCTGGAACAAAATATGTTCAAAATGGCAAGCCGATTCAGAGTTTAGGAGTTATAGAACATTGGGATAACGACCTAACCATGAGGTATTCTCGTAACCTGAATTCAAAAAAAGGAAAGGGTATTGAATTTCTTTATATTCCATTAGGTTCCGCAAAGTAGTCATTATAAAGAAAGGGTGTTTAAAAAACTAATTTCTTTTTTTTAAAGTACAAGATAATTTTAAAATAATATACATGAAAAAAAATATATTGTTTCTTTTTATTTTCACATTGGTTTTAGTTTTAAACATTACCGCACAGGTTCAATCCATAAAAAATGGTCCACTTTGGCGTGATACCAATGGCAATCGTATACAAGCTCATGGGGTAAGTATAATGAAATATAATGGAGTTTATTATATGCTTGGCGAAGATCGTACAAATATTTATACTTTCAAAGGTGTTAATTTATACTCATCTACAGATTTAATGAACTGGCAATTTAGAAACACAATCATTGATAATAATACTAATTCGCATTTAGCTAATCTGCAGCGTATTACTGAGCGACCATGCTTGCTATACAATGCAAGTACCAATAGGTTTGTAGTATGGCTGAAATATCAAAATGGCGGATATACTAACAACAAAGTTGGTGTTTTTTATTGTAATACTATCGATGGGAAATATACATACGTAAAAGAGTTTTTTCCAAAAGGTTATGATTCAAATGACGATGGTGTATTTGTTGATACTGATGGAAAGGCCTATTATATTTCTACAAATAAAGCCAATGGGAGCTTAAACTTATATACATTAACTGATGATTATATGGATGCGGCTGATGCAACCATTCTATTTGCAGGACAAAATCAAGAAGCACCTGTTATTTTTAAGAAAGACAATCTCTACTATATGATTTGTTCGAGCAAAACAGGCTGGGATCCGAATCAAATGAAGTATAATACTTCTTCCTCATTAAAAAGTGGTTGGTCAACTTGGAAAAACTTAGGCGACAAGTTTACCTACGATTCGCAACCTACCGAAGTTATTACCATAACAGGAACTGAGGAAACTAATTATTTTTATGTAGGTGATAGATGGAAAGATCCAGGTTTGCCTGAATCAAAAACTGTAATTTTTCCTATGACAGTTTCGAATGCTGTAGTTACTCTGAAATACGTACCAGAATTTACAATAGATTTAACTACTGGAAAATGGACGAATTTTGACAGTAATACCTACGTTCCGCAAACTAACTGGAGTTTGGTATCTATTTCAAGTGCAGAATCAACACAACCAGGCACTTATGCTTTCGATAATAATATAAATACATTTTGGCATACTAAATGGTCTGGTGGTGTTGCCCCTATGCCACACGAAATAATTATAAACTTAGGTTCAACTTATAATGTTGCTGGTTTTGTTTATGTTCCTCGTCAGGATAATGCTGTGAATGGTATTGTTAGAGAGTTTCAGTTATTTTTAAGCGACGATGGTGCGAATTGGAAAAATGTAGCTGGAGGATGGATAAGCTATTGGAGTGAGATATATTTTGCCTCAACCTCAGCCCGTTATATGAAGTTTGTGAGTAAAACTGAAATTCAAGATTCTCAGTATGGCTCTGCTTCAGAACTTAAGCTAATTACAAATAATAAATATATTCCAACGTCTATTACGTCTTACTATCAGATTAATGGTGGTAGCTTTATTAATGGAACAACAATCAATATAGATCCAGGCAAAACATTGGTGTTAGGTCCACAACCAAATAGTTATGGGTCTTATAGTTGGAGCGGTCCAAATGATTTTTTTGTCAATACAAGGGCAGTAACATTTAGCAATATTACTACAAACGAAAGTGGAGAATATACAGTGTGTTATCTCGATGATAGATTGAATTGTCATAGCAAAACGATAAAAATTAATGTTACTGGAACAATAAGCAGTGTAGAAATTCCAAGTGAATTGAATAATAAAATACAAGTATATTCTAATCAAAATGAATCAGAATTCAATATAAAACTCAATGGAATTTATAAGTATAATTTGACAATAAGCGACATGTGGGGTCGTACTGTTTATACAAATAATGCTAATGAACAATTGTTGAAGTTTTCGAAAGGAACAATTTTCAAACCAGGAATTTATATAGTACGAGTGATGAACAATGAACACAAATTATATTATAAAAAGTTTGTAGTCAAATAATTATGGTACACTTTTTTGTTTTTTTCTAATTCAAACATATTCAACCAAATTAATAATAATTCTAAAATTTGATTCTATGAAGAAGAGTTGCATTCTATTTTTTTTAATATATTTCTCCGTTTTAGGTATATTAGCCCAAAACAATTATGAGATTGACATTCATTCTACACCCTATTTCATAAAAACTGGTCATTTACAAATGGGTGGAAGCAATTCTGCTGGAGATAGTATAGCCGTAAATAGCAGGTACATAGAGCTTAACAATAAACCAATATTTCCGATAGTAGGTGAAATCCATTTCTCAAGATACCCACATAAATACTGGGATGAGGCGATTATAAAAATGAAGGCCGGAGGAATTAATATCATTGCCACCTATGTGTTTTGGAGTATGCACGAAGAAATTGAAGGACAATTTGAATGGAATGCTGATAACGATCTTAGAAAGTTTATAGAATTATGTGCAGCTAACGAAATGCGAGTTATCTTACGAATTGGGCCATTCTGTCATGGCGAAATTCGAAATGGTGGTTTACCAGATTGGTTATTGGGGAAAATGCTAACAATACGCTCAAACGATCCAAAATATCTTTTTTATGTCGACCGATTATATGCTGAAATAGGTAAACAAATAAAAGGTTTATTGTTCAAAGATAATGGACCTATTTTTGCAATTCAACTTGAAAATGAATACCAACATTCAGCATCAGCATGGGGACTAAGTTACCCTGAACAGCCACTTGAATATACAGCTGCAGAACGTGACCAACAAATTACGCAAAATGGAGTTGGTGTATCAATGGAGAAAAATCCTTATGCAGAATTGGGGAATGAACACATACTTGTTTTGAAGTCAATTGCTCAAAAGAATGGTTTAGAGGTTCCAATATATACCGTTACAGGCTGGGGAAATTCTGCTGTGGCAGAGAATGAAACTTTACCAGTTACAGCAGCCTATCCATATCCGAGTTGGTCGCCCATTAAACTGTCTAATTTTTACTTGTACACTGATTTACAAAAAAAACCGGATTATTCTCCAGTTCGTTACAAACCAGAAGACTATCCATATTTCCCTGCTGAAATTGGTGGAGGAATAATGGGAACTTATACACGTCGTCCTGTAATTCCGGCCCGTAGCCTCGAAGCTTTGGCTAATAGGTTTATAGGCAGCGGTGCGAATGGATTAGGATATTATATGTATCATGGAGGTTCTACACCCAAAGGCAAACTCTTTTACTTTAATGATGAAGTCTTTGGTTATCCTAAAATTTCGTATGATTTTCAGGCGCCACTTTCCGAATACGGAAAACCAGTGGAGTCATTGAATAGATTGAAAATCTATCATTATTTTCTAAATGATTTTGCTAATGTATTATCACCAATGCAAGTCATACTACCTAAAAATGTAGATGATATCAAATCAACCGACCCAAAAGCATTGCGTTATTCAGTTAGAACCAAGGATGATGCAGCATTTTTATTTATGAACAATTTCCAAGATCATCAAGAAAGGTTTGATATTGAGAATGTTAAATTTAAAGTAAAACTGAAAAATAAGGATATACAGATTCCTGAAATTGGTGGATTCACATTAGCCAAAGATGAAAGTGCTATTTTTCCAGTTAATATTAATATTTTAGGTGTTCATTTTAATTATGCCACGGCTCAAATTTTAACTACCGGAACCGATAAGCAGGGAGAGTTTATTGTGTTTTTTGCCCCAGAAGGTGTAAAATCTGAATTTTCAATTTCTATGCAAAACGGGTTGAAAATCAAGGCTAAGCAATGTAAAGTAACATCCAATAAAGATCGTTGGCTAATAAAATCAAGTACAAATGAACCCTTTGAATTTAAAGTTGTAAATAAGGATAAAACCGTACGAGTTTTAGTGCTTGATAAGCATTCAGCATTAAATAGCTGGATAGTAAAGATGGACGGTGAAACCAAAATTCTTATTTCGGAATCATTTGTAATCAGCGATTCTAATTCAATTGAGCTCATATCTTTAAATAACCCAGTTATTGATTTTAAACTGTATCCATCTATAAATCAAACGCTTTCAGTTAATGCCGGAAAACTAATTAAAACTTCGAAGCAAAACGAATTATTCAATCAATATAAATTAGAACTACCAAAAGCCAAACTGAATTTTCCAGTTACACACATGGGAAATAAAATGGAAATTGATTTGTCAGAAGGATTGCCTGAAGGAACAACTGACCTTATTTGCAGGCTAAACTACAAGGGTGACACTGGAGCAGCATTTATAAATGGGGAATTAGTGGCTGATAATTTCTACAATTCTGTAGCTTGGGAAATTGGATTAAAACGTTTTTTTGAAAAAGAGAATGCAAAATCAATGGTTATTAATTTTAGACCAATGTATAAAAACTCAAAGTTTCTACAGGATTTATCACCCAAGCTAATTCCTGTTTTCGATAAATCAGGTAAATTTCTTGAGATAGGCGAACCCGAATTTATTCCTGAATATAGTGTGAATGTAAGTTTCAAGAAATAAAAGATCAACAGAAATATTCAGCCATTAGCAATAAGGTACCTAAAAAGCACCTCAATACCAGTAATTTATAAGATAATTCGATATTATATTACTTTGTTGTACGCTTAATAACAAAAATTAAATAATGTCGCTCCGATTGAGTTATGGTGTATTTGTAACTTGTTGACTTCCCCCCGCATAGATATCGGGACTGAAACAACTTATAGAAGAATGTTTTAGATGACTTGCAAAAATTTAACTAAACAACAATGATTTGAAAAAACAAATCACAGATTTAAATTCATAAAACTTTAAATATTTCAATACAATGAGAAAAAGAATGTTTCATATTTTAGCACTACTTTTACTTTTGATAGTGCCATTAAAAGCTAACACGAACGGTTTTTACAATGTAAGAGATTACGGAGCTGTGGGGAATGGTCAAACTCTCGATAGTCCAGGAATTAATGCTGCTATTGACGCTGCTGTAAAAAATGGTGGGGGAACTGTGCATCTCCCTGCAGGAACATACCTTAGTGGAAGTATTCACATGAAAAGTAATATTAATCTTTTTCTTGATGCCGGCTGTGTGATTCTTGGAGCTCCACAGAATATGGGTGCTTATGACCCTGAGGAAGCGGTTGTTGGGACGCAATATCAAGATGGTGGACATTCCTATTTTCAAAACAGTCTTATTTGGGGCGAAAACCTTAAAAATGTTTCAATTACTGGTCATGGAATGATTAATGGTGGTGGATTAGTCAGTGCATCGAAAGGTCCAAATCAAGGAACTATCGGTAAAGCTTCCAAAGCTATCGCACTCAAATTATGCAGCAATGTTGTTATCAAGGATATTACAATTTTTCATGGAGGGCATTTTGCTATCCTTGTTACTGGTTGCAATATGGTAATACTTGACAATCTGATTATTGATACCAATCGCGATGGAATTGATATTGATTGCTGTTCCAATGTGATGGTTTCTAATTGTATGGTGAATTCTCCAGGTGATGATGCTATTTGTCCAAAAAGTTCGTTTGCATTAGGCAAAAAGTGGATTACAGAAAACCTAACCATTACTAATTGTCAAGTATCAGGTTATGAAGAAGGTACATTGATCGACGGCACTTTAATTCCACATGTTACGAAAAGTCCAGGAGGAAGAAATGGGCGAATAAAGTTTGGCACCGAATCAAATGGTGGATTTAGAAATTGTACAGTTTCTAACTGCACGTTTAAGTTTTGCAGGGGTTTGGCATTAGAAGAGGTTGACGGTGGTATTATGGAAAACATTACAATTTCAAACCTTACCATGACCGATATTAACGGTTATCCTATTTACATTACCTTAGGCGAACGAAATCGTGACCCAGATAAAACTGCCGTTCCAGTTGGAAAAAATATAATCATTTCAAATGTAGTTGCCACCATGCTCGATTCATTGAGTGGTATTCATATTACAGGAACTCCGCTGCATTATCTCGAAAATATTCGTATTAGTAATGTATTGTTTATTAATAATGGTGGTGGTGCTAAAGAACTTGAAAACATCGATTTTCCAGAACTTGGGAAAGGATATCCTGAATTATATATGTTAAAGTCAGCCACACCCTCGTATGGAGTATACGCTCGTCATGTGAAGGGTTTGGAAATCAACGATGTGCGTGTTAGCTATAATAAAGAAGACAAACGACCAGCAATAGCTTGTGTAGATGTAGATGGACTGGAAATTAATAACTTTAGGGCAAAAGTGGCAGAAGGAACAAAAGCAAGTATATTTCAATCGGTGAAAAACCTAACAATTTACAATTCATCGGTTCTTGATGAAACGAAAGCAGCGAATAATAAGAAAAATCGAAGAAAGTAATTCTACTAATTAATTTTTAGAAATAAAAAACATAATACTTGAAAAAAAAAATGAAAATCATGAAAAAAACTATTTTATTATTATCTTTTCTTGTAGCCACTTTCGTATTGAAAGCACAAGAAAATATTGTTGTTAATACCAACTCAACTCAAATGGTTTTGAAAGTTGATAAGAGCAAAAACTTAAAATTTGAGTATTATGGTACGAAACTAAAAGCTATTGATGACCTCTTCAACGCAAATGCAAATAGCAATGTTGATGCTTATCCTGCTTTTGGTCTTAATCCCGATAAAGCTATTGCAATTAGGGTGAAACATGCTGATAACGATTTGACTTTGGTGTTGAAATATCAGTCGCACGATGTAGTTAAAATTGATGATAATATTGATTTAACTACCATTCATTTAAAGGATGAAATTTTTCCCTTTTATGTTGACTTGAAATATAAAACATTCAAAGCCGAAGACGTTATCGAGGTTTGGTCTTGTATTTCGCACAAAGAAAAAGGGAGTGTAACGCTCTATAATTACGCATCTGCGTATGTGTCGTTCAATGCACCAGAAGCCTATATTTCGCATTTTCATGGTAATTTTGGAACAGAATTCACGATGGAAGAAACGAAGTTAAATCGTGGGACATTTAATATTGAAAGTTCAGAAGGAATCCGAAATTCCGCCAAAGACAATGCCTCTTTTTTCCTCAGCTTAAATAGCAAACCGTCAGAGGATACTGGAGAGGTAATTGCTGGATCGCTTGCATGGACTGGGAATTACGAAATTTCGTTTATGCGTGATGCATTGTCTCAAATTAACTTAACAGCAGGAATTAATAATTACGCATCGGAATATGTGTTGGACAAAGAAAAAACCTTCAGCACTCCTGCTCTTATACTTACATATAGCAAAGAAGGTAAAGGTCAGGCAAGTCGAAATTTACACCGATATGCCCGTAATTACAAAATGGTCGACGGCAATACCGAACGCAAAATCCTTCTCAATAGCTGGGAAGGCGTTTATTTGAAATTTGACGAGAAAAAAATTGTTGATTTGATTGATGATACTCATCAAATTGGTGCTGAACTTTTTGTGCTGGACGATGGATGGTTTGGTAATAAATATCCACGTGACATTGATAACCAAGGTCTTGGCGATTGGCAAGTTTGTAAAAAGAAACTCCCAAATGGTATTGAAAATCTAATTAATGAATCGGAAAAAAGAGGAATAAAATTCGGGATTTGGATAGAACCTGAAATGGTTAATACCACCAGTGAATTGTATGAAAAACATCCTGATTGGGTTTTGCAAAATACCAATAGAGAACTGATTAAGGGCAGAGGGAAAACTCAGGTTGTACTAGATTTAACCAACCCAAAGGTACAGGATTTTGTTTATAATGTAGTGGACGAATTGCTCACTAAAAACCCACGTATCGATTATATAAAATGGGATGCCAACAGTAATATTGCCAATTATGGATCCACTTATCTTCCAAAAGACAGACAATCGCAACTCTATATTGACTATAATTTAGGTTTGCAAAGTGTACTTCAACGCTTACGCGAAAAGTACCCACACACTACAATGCAAGCCTGTGCAAGTGGCGGTGGTCGTGCAAATTATGGGTTCCTTCAATATTTTAGTGAGTTTTGGGTTAGCGATAATACCGATGCACTTCAACGAATTTATTCGCAATGGGGAATGTCGCATGTTTTCCCAGCCAATACCATGGCAGCACATGTTAGTGCATCTCCTAACCATCAAACCAAGAGGCAAATACCTCTAAAATTTCGCTTTGATGTAGCTATGACTGGTCGCTTGGGCTTGGAATTACAGCCAAGTAAAATGACTGATGAAGAAAAAGCATTTTCTAAATCGGCAATTAATATATATAAAGAAATCAGACCTATTGTTCAATTTGGCGATTTGTATCGAATAATTTCACCTTATGAGAATGAAAGATTAGCGTCATTGATGTATGTGGATCAACAAAAACAAAACGCAGTATATTTTGCTTATTATTTAGAGAAACAAGTTCGCGAAAAACACCCACTATTTAAGCTCAGCGGTCTCAATCCTAATTCTAATTATCGTGTTGAAGAAATAAATAAGTTTGGGAAAAATCATTTCAGTGGCGATAACAAAGTTTATTCTGGAAGTTTTTTGATGAATGTTGGTCTTACGCTTAATCTTTCGGACGAATATGATAGTGCAGTACTTAGACTGAGTGTTGTAAATAATTAATATAGAATATCAATTTAAAATATCATATATTAAAATCTGTTTTGAACTCAAAGTCGCTAAGTTTACAATTACTTAGCGGCTTTGAGTTCTGTAAATGCATTTGATTTACAGTAGAATCTAAATTATCCCACTATCCTTATATTTATTACTGCAAAATGAAAAATCAAATTAGAATATTTTTTTTTCTACTGATTATAATTTGTTTAAATATTCAGGCTCAGGTTGTTGTGCCGAATAAAGACTCTTCCAAAAC
>JBBRHJ010000020.1:0-26315 GCA_038222885.1 Bacteroidales bacterium
ACCTGATCGGCAATATAATCCTGTTTTATAGGATACATTCGTATCATCTGGTTTGGCAAACTGAATGTGGGATAGGTTGGCACCAATAATTGAGAAACATTCCCAATGGTAGGGTCAACATATTTTGTGAAATCCTCCTGAGCGTAGAAATTCATAATTGAACTGCACGCAAAAAAGACAGTAAGAAATAATTTAGCAATCTTTTTCATTATTTTAAATTCGATAGTAATAACATTGTGCAAAACTAAAAGTAAACTATTAATAAATGATTAATTAATGATTAATGGAATTAAAATTGCAACATTTATTGAAAAAAAAACTATTTTTTATTGAAAAAGGTATTCTCTTAACTCGTTTCAGAATGAATGTGTATTGTTTATTTTTTTTTTACTATATATTCGTCTGCTGGATGAATATCGTCATATTTTAATTGTAGTTTTTTTAGTTGATTCATTAAGTTTGCTTTTACTTTAAAAAACTGTTGATTATTGATCAGGTTATTCATTTCGGTAGGGTCGTTTTTTAAATCATACAATTCCCACTCGTCAATATCATCGTAAAAATGAATCAGTTTATAACGATTTGTTCTGATACCATAGTGACGCTTCACCGCATGTGGTTGGGGAAATTCGTAATAATGATAATAAAGAGCATCTCTCACTTTATTCTTTGTTCCATTTAATATTGGCTTTAATGATTCGCCCTGCACATCAGATGGCACTTTTAAGCCAACTAAATCCAATAAAGTGGCCGAAAAATCAATATTTTGAACTAATGCTTTTGATTCAGTTCCTTTTTTAATCATTTTTGGATAGGATATAATCAGCGGTGTGTGGAATGATTCTTCGTACATAAATCGTTTATCGAACCAACCATGTTCACCCAAATAAAATCCCTGATCGGAAGTATAAACCACAATAGTATTTTCCCAAAGTCCTTTTTGTTTCAGATAATCAATCATTTTACCAACATTGTCATCCACTGAAGAAATACATTTCATATAGTCGCGCATATAACGCTGGTATTTCCAAAGCACCAACTCTTTTCCGGTCAGATTTCGCTTTTCAAAATCATCTTTTATAGGTAAATAAATTTTATCAAAAACAGCTCGCTGAGCCGGATTCATACGATTTAGTTCATTTTCAAGCGTTTCTCCCATATTGGTATTCTTATAACCGAATAATTTAAGATCACCTCCCAGATTCATATTTTTATCAATACTCATTTTTTGTTCTTTAGCAGCCAGACGACCTTCGTAATCATCAAAGAAATTGGCCGGAACGGGGAAAGTAAAATCTTCGTACATATTCATCTTTTCTACTGCTGGCATCCAATTCCGATGGGGAGCTTTAAATTGCATCATCAAGCAAAACGGTTTGGTTTTATCTGTTTGCTCTAACCATTTTATTGAATTTTCTAATGTAATATCGGTTGCGTATGCACCAGCATAGATTTTTTTACCCTGAGGTTCAATAAATTCAGGACTATAATACGTTCCTTGACCTACGTGAACACTATAATAATCGAAGCCAGTTGGTTTGCTTCCCAGATGCCATTTGCCTATTATAGCCGTTTGATAACCTCCCCCTTGCAGAAGTTTTGGAAATGTTTGTTGTGAACCATCAAATTCTGTATCAGCATGATTATCGTAAAATCCATTTTTATGACTGAATTTACCAGTCATAATGGCTGCTCTACTTGGTCCACTGATAGAATTGGTAACAAAACAATTGCGGAAAAGCATGCCTTCTTTCGCAATCTTATCAATATTCGGAGTACTGTTCAAGCCACTTCCATAAGCACTAATGGCTTTCATATCATGATCATCCGCCATAATATACAAAATATTGGGACGTTCATTTGTTTTTTCTTTTGCATTTAATGCAATTGGCAGGACTGCCGAAATCAGCGAAACAGACGATAAAAATAAATTAGTTTTTTTCATTGATTTTTGTAATTATGAGATTTAGTGATGGAAATCTCCCAACCTGATTCTGATATAGTTAATATGATACAAGTTTTTATGTCCCAAAGAGGCTTTATCTTTCTATTTTTTAGGCATTTCTCTCGAAAATGGAATTTCTTTTCGAAGCATTTTTGCAGCTTGTTCGGTAAGCCAAAGATAATGATCTGAGGGTACATCTTTTTCAATTGGCACAAAAATACTTTTTCCTCCTACCGGAACTATTTTAGCACATTTCATAATGGCTGTTCCTTCGTCAATTTCATCGAACATAGCCACATAAATCATCTCAGCACCACTTTCGATAGCACCTGCCAATTGTTTCCAATAGAACTGTCCTTTGTGTCGAGGAATTTTGTCAGAAATTTCATTTGGTTTCATATTATACCACGAAAAACCTGGGAAAACGGTTGGAGCATACGATTTAGCATTTTCTTTACACCATTTTATATCCTCAACGATTGTTGTTTTACGGAATTCTTCGTAATTCGCTTCGTTGTAACGACCAACGAACCATGGATGAATTACATCTGCCATTTTTGCTACATCAAGAAGTCGAGGATCACCTTTGGTATCTGATCCAAGCGTTCTCCAATAGGTTGGAATGCCCACATGAATAGAGCAAGCTCCATATATAGGTTCGTTCTTAAAGAATTTTATAATATCAAATATCTCTGGAATGTGTCCTGACTTTCGCGTTCCGGCACTGATGCCCCAGAAAGCAACCAAAGGTTTATTGTTATGAAAAAGATAGGTGGTTTTTTTGCCCTGATTGGTTAGTTTAAGGTCATCCACCAAATGTTTCCAGTCTTCCATTACCAAATTATATTTTTCGTCATCCATACTACCAATGTCATACATCAGACAAATGGCAACTCCATATTTAGTGGCTGCTTTGATTGCGGATGCCAGCACTTTGTCGGCATGAGCAAGTCGCTTGGAATCAGTAAGCACACTAAAAAATCGTTGCATAAATACACCGTCAATACCGTATTCTTTCATCCATTTGAAATGCAAATCCACCGAGCTTTCGTCGTACGAACTGAACACATAGAGCGGTGAACCATCCGGCAGATGGAAACTTGTTTTATACTTTTTAGTATATTCAGACATCTCAGGTAAAAAATCAATTTTACTATTTCCATCTTCAAATACTCCTCTATCTGCATAATGTGTCCAACCACGGTCGGAACCATCGCCTTCGCAGCTAAACCAACCCTGATAACCAGCCATAACGAGTCCTTTGTAACTCATAAACTTACTTTTCGAAGCATGTTTGCTTTGAGCATGTGTATTTTGATAAAGACTGCATATAAATAAGACGATTACTAATAACTTGTATTTCATTATAATTGATTTTTAGTTAACACTTAGAATATCATTGTATAAGCAAAATTTCAAATTAAGTATTAGTTTTTCACTAATAATTTATTAACATATACGTCAGAATCTGAGTTTACTTCTAAAATATATGATCCTTTTGGAATACCTTTCAATTGAATTGTAGTTGTATTAGTAGAAATACTTCCACAATTTTCCAAGCTCCCAACAGAATCAAAAATATTGAAACTTGCTAGTATTTTATTGTTCGGAAGTACAACATTAATATTGCCATTGGAAGGATTTGGAAATACTTTGCATAGCTTGGATACTCCCAGGCTATTAGCTATGATAGTTACTGTTGCTTGATATTTATTATTCTTGAAATCATCTTTTTCGTATTTAATACTATGAATAACAAAAAGTTACACTATGCATATAAAACAGAAGGGCAGAAGTTTATTTTGTTTTCTTAATACGTGCTTCTTTATAGTCCCAACCTTTCATTGAACAAACTGCCCGAGCATGGGAATCCCAAGTTGATTCTATCGAGTTATGACTACCCGGAAAACAATCGATGGCAAGATATTTCAATGAGTCGGTACCCTCGCAAAAAGTCTGGTGAAAACAATTGCGTGGAATATGTACAAAATCCTTTGGTTGGAGTCTGAAACTTTCATTTTTTCCACCCCGTTCCAAATTGAGCCTACCTTTGCCCGATAGTATAAAGAACAGTTGCTCTGTATCGTCATGAATATGCCGATGTGTAAACTTATTGGGTGCCACCTGCACAATAAATGCTTCGCAAATTTCGGCACTAGAACGATCCATTACTAATAAATTGTCGTGTGTAGGAAAATAATAACCCTCGGTTAAACTATCGGCAATACTATACACTACTTTGGTTGTGAGCGGACTCACCGATGATACAAGAATATTTTTAACTTCGGTTTTTTGTGTAAAAAGGCTAAAAGCTGCTCCTGTTATCAATACGCCTAAAATAAAGGAACTTACAGGCATTATTACTGATTTTTTCATGCTATTTTTTATTAATTACTATATCTTGTTATTTTGCACTTTAAATATTTCAAACGGTATATTTGTACATCGCAACGCATCCCGCCGGTAATGATCGGTCAAAATGACAAGGATATTAAGATAAGTGGGTATATTCTGAGTAATTGTGGTAGGGAGCATGCCCAACAAAAAAGCAGAACAAGTATAGTTTGTTTGATACAATCTCATTTCGATTAGATTTTGGGAATCAAGTTAGCAAGCCAAATTGATACAGCAAATATATCTAATCGACATTAATAATACCTTAATAATAGATTAATGTAGAAAATTGTAATATGAAAAAACGGAAGGATTGTATTATTTTTTGATAAAACCATCAAAAGAACAGTCAAAAGGTTCATTTAAAACCAATTTGTATTCTTTGCAGAATGAATTGAATACGTCCATGGCAATTTTTATTCTACCCAATTTTATCAAAGATTTGCATTTGAGTTTTATTGCATCTTCGTTCAAGGTATCGAGTATCAAAACAGTATCGGCTATTTGTATTAACAGCTTGGCATTTTCGGTGAGGCCTTTATTGTCCTTAATCGACAAAAGCACATCAATAACTAAATTGGAATATTCCGACTTAAAGTTATCCATCCAATCTTCTTGAATATCGGGTAATAATTCGCCTGCCGAAATTATTTGCAACAAACTGACAACATTTAGTTCACATATATCCGTATTTTTATGTAAAACTTTCAGATGTGCTAAGGATTGAGCATAATCGCAATAAGCATCATCTTTAAAGTCGATAGACCAGTAAGTATTGTCATTCGTTATCTCGAAGGTGGAAATTGAGGCTAAAATCAACCTAATTTTACTGATATTTACACTCCGATTATTCCGAGCACTTTCATCCGATTTATCATACCAAAGTATCTCTTTGAGTTTTACATTCGAAATACCTTTTCCGTTTTTTAGTGTATATAGTATAATCAACGTCAACAGAAGTTTCATTACTGGGGTAAATTCACCTGTTTTATCCAGATTGTGGTTGTCAATAATTTGAAATCCCCCCAGCAAATAGATACCAGGACATTTTATATCATTAGCAGGCACATTAAATTGTTCTGAGGAACTTCTAATATCTTGGCCTGTAAAAGCCGTTGAGTTAATACTCAATAGTTTAGATTTTTTTTTGATAATAATATACCCAAAAATCCCTACAATTAATAAAAAACCAGCAGCAAAATACCACAAGAAATGTTTGTTGTGAGCCGACTGCAATACTTCATCAGCCGAAAGTATAGGAAATGAAATTTCGTATGTATTCAATATGTAATCGGTTGATTCCGATTTATGAATTGTAACGGCATAAAACTTCTGAGCAGTTTTCGAAAAAAACAACATTGCTTCCGATTGAGTATCTTGAAAAAAATATGGAATTGTATCGGCAAAAGCTCTTGTTTCAGCTTGTTTTAAATCAATTTCGTTCAAAAGCAAATAAGATGAGTAGCGTGTAGGATTAAAAAAAAGCGAATAGGCTTTTTTCCCAGACTTGTCAATAATCAAGGTTCGTGCTGCCACCTCATTGTTGTCGTTTGAATTTCGCTCCCAACGTTTGGTAACTTTGAATGTTCGTAAGTCCACACTATACAAATCATTAAAGAGTTGCGAACCATATTCTTGCTTCCCATTTTGATTTCCAACGCCACCGTAAATATATAAGCTAGAGTCGTGAATGCCAGTTGCCGAAAGATATCGAGGCGAGATATTGGGTGCAAAGGTTTTTGATATATACTTTCCATCCTTTAAAATTTGCTTAATGTCGGATCTATATTTGTATAAACCATACCCGAAAATCTGAAATAAACTCGAATCGATGGGCGAATAGAAATTATTATGCTGTTGGTAAGCAGGATCAAGTTGATGTTTAATCGGGACATCCCAACTTTTTGATACAAAACTAAACCTCGATAGAATTGGATGAATAGTATCAAAATCAGAATATACAATTTTCTGTTGTATAGTGTCGTAAATAAACTGATTTGAAAGACGGGCGATTGGTATTTCGGGCTGAAAAGGATACTCAATCAGTTCATAATCATATAAATTATAAGAATAAACTTTATTTGCCGAAATTACATATAGCGTATTATCGCCATCGAACACACTAAAAATACGTGTTGGAAACTTAACTTCTTTGTTTCTCTTCCATGTAATATGACTATCAATTAACCAAACCGGGTTTGTGGCTTCAGCAGTTTTATTATGAAACTCATCGAATACTAAGTTTTCAGCATGTTTGTTGAGTTTCCACAAAAACTCTTGCTTTTTATTATCAATGTTTACATATACATTTTTAATAATAATTGGTGGTACATCGCACGTTATAAAGGGTGCTTTCTTATTGGCTCCAAAACACACATCCACATTTTTTTTATTCGGGAATTTGTATTTTGAGTTGGAAACAACATCGTTTAGTTCAAAGGTACATATTCCTTTTCTATTGTCAAATGTCAATTTTACTCTATTCCAGTCGTTTACCCTAAAGTTTGAGTTAAAAAGTTGAACTTCGCTCAACTTTTCCTTGTTGGCAAGTAATAAAAGGTGAGCTGTATTGTAGGAGGGGATATTCAATAATAAATCAAAATTCAGACTATCGCAAAAAATTGTTCTGAAAATATAACCATATTTTATTCCTTTCCCTTGTAATTTAAGGTCAAACTCAAGAGAAAATGAATTTTCAAATTCGAATTCTTTTTCTGAGGTTAAATGCAAAGATGTTCTGACATCCTTATTGACAAGATAAGATTGAAAAAACAAACCGTTTTCATTTTGTGCAAATAAAACAGTAGCAAATAACAAAAAAGAAATGATAAATGTGTATCTGTGATTTGACATACTTTATTTAAAGAATTGCTTTGCTTTGCAAAAATACACTTTTTATCCTGAATTTACAAGCAATACTTTTTTTTTAAAAAAAACCAGGATTTGCCCATTAAACGGACAAATCCTGTTTCCAAATTAACACAATCTTAAAACCAGAAAACCTAATTTACAACTATTTTTCTTGTACTCGTTTTAAAAGCATTTTTTATTGATACTAAATAAATGCCGGCTTCGAATGTTTTGTCCAATACGGTAACAGTATTTAGCATTCGTTCAGATACTAATTTTTTACCAACAACATTGTACACTGAGATGGAAGCATCGCTTTTCAACTCATTTTTACAACTAATTACTATTTGATTATTCTTGCATGTTACAATAATCCCTCCATTTTCAACAAGATTATTTACATCTGTACTTGTTGATTTATTCCAAGCACCCATTTGAATAGCAGCGCGTGTTGCACCTGCATAATCAGTAGTTACACCACCAGCACTTACTGCGGTTAATGTTGCACTTGTCATATAATTGGCTGCCAATGTACCGCCTTCCAATGCAAAACCTGGATTTACACTTAAGCTGCTTGCATCTTGTGTTGCTACAATCGGCAATGCTGAAACATCGGCTGCAGCTGAATAACCCAACATTGCTCCCGAAGCTCCTGTGGCTTGATAATCATTGGCATTTACAACAACAGTACCTGCTGAACTTGGCATGTACAAAGCATAATGAGATCCTATTGCAGCATTGTTTGTGCGTGCATTTACAAAAATGTTATTTTGAATGTTGCGTGAGTTCGTTGAACCATTGCTGGCAATACATGCAGAATTTAGAGCTCCGGTTGTAGGTGCTCCACTTATATACACTGTATTGTGATAAAAGTTGCTGGCAGTAGCGGTTTCTTCTTCGTCCAAGCCATACATTGTTGCAGCATTATCGCCATTCAATTTAACAATATTATTTGTAATTAAATTTGTACCACTATTACAATAAATTCCTACCACTTTGGCTGCCGTGCTCGTTGAAGTTACATTCAACGAATGGATTAAATTGGCATTTACATTAAATAAATTGGCGCCTGCTTCATGAAATATACCAAAGAGATTTCCTGTGCTAGTATTATTGGTAATATTGGCAATTGTATTATTATTTAAATTGATTGTTCCTGTACCTGCGCTGTAAATAGGATAAACCCATTGCGTTGAACCAGAATTATTTAGAATACTGTTAAGCACAGTAGCACTACCAATAGTATTGTTGCTGATGGTACAATCCCCAGCAGAAAGTGATTTCCATATTCCGGCGAAATTGGTAACCGTGCTGTTATTAAGCGTAATCGATCCGATAGTATTATCTTGGCAGCTAACAGCTCCAGTTGTATTAATAAAAATTCCATACATGTTTGCTGAACCAGTTGCTGCAGTGGAGGTATTAGTAATAGAACCCGTTGCATTATCACCCAAAGTATTGCCCGTGATTGTACCGATATTAACATCACCCAAGCCGTTAATATCTAAAAACTTAATATTTGAAGGAGTTGCAGAACCATTTGACCAGCTAATTCCTTTCATTACGTTACCTTGAATACTACAAGCTGCTCCAGGGGACGAATAAAGAGAAATACCGGTTAGATTATCTTGAAACACTCCTGTTTTGGTGAGCGTACCCGAACAATTCGCTGCCGAACCACCCATATAATTGCCCGAAATAATGTGACCGTAACCACCATACAACGATGAAGCTCCAACTTTTATAAACATTCTGTTAGCATTTGCAGTAGTGGCACCATCAACTGAATGGAAAAAGCTATTATTTGTAATTGTATAGTTCGAATGCACCGGTTTGTTTGGGTTTGCATTTCCATAAACATATATTGCCGCTGAGATATTACCTGTAGGACCACTAATGAAATAATTATCAAAAGTGTTGCTATCAATCGTGTTATTAATATTCGGGAAGTCATCGTTTGAACAAGCACATGTTATTAAACCACCATTTCCTTTAAAAGTTTCTGTAAAACTATAAGCAGAAAATGCATTGTATGAAATGGTATTATAACTACCACCTACACTTGAGGCTACAGCAGTTGATACTGTTGAATTAGTACCAATAGCCAAGGTTCCGCGCGTATTACCATTTTGCGTATTCGATTTTAGCTTGCAATAAGTAATGGTATTGTGATTTGCACCAGCATTTAAATAAATGGTTGAAGCATTGTTTGTACTTGCATTCGTACTGTTATATTGAATAGTTAAATCCGCTGAACCTGAAGGAACTCCGGCAGTATGTACACGTCCATCAATAGTTACATTCGATGCTCCGTTTAAAACTATAAAAGGCTGATTTCCTGTACTAGTTGCGCTAATTGTCAAGTTAGCTGCGGTTGGGTATATCTTTACCGAAGCATAATTTGCTGTTGAAATTCCAATGGCATAACTTGCAGTAGCAGCAGTTCCGGAAGCAAATGTTCCACCAATAGTATTTTCTACAGGCGCAGTTGCTCCTGTGGTATATCCGCTTCCGGCATAATCGAGATATGATCCTGATACAGCTACCGCAGTAGGTGAAAGAGTATAAGGGCCAGTACCAGCAGCTGTAGTCGCTGCTGAAATTAAAGCTAATCCAACAGCCGCACCTGAACCACCACTGGTGGCTGTTACGGAAGTCCTAGGTCCATATCCGGCGCCACCATCTGTTATATAAAACGTTAAATTAGTTGTAGAGGTAGTACAAAAGGCTGTGGCTTGAGTAGTAACTCCAGTTAAAGAACTTACGCCACCAGGTCCTTCTATTGAAACAGTTGGCACAGCAGTCCAAGTACCTCCCGTATTAACAATATTAATAATTTTTCCATTATAAATTGTTATTACAAAGGTTCCTGTCGCACCTGTTTTAGTGCCACCGGTTAAGGTTATAACAGGCATTTTGTAAGTAGTAGCACCAGGAGTAACCGTTACTGATGAAATTCCAAGAGGTGCATAAAGTGTTGTTGGTGCGGCAGTTTCAGCGGTATTTGCCGAAACTTCAATGCTTAAAACATCAGTTGCTAAACCAGAAGCATTGGTATTGATAGCATCAAATGCGGCTTTCAAAGTGCTGTAAGATTTATTAATTGCCCCTGCTGATGCTTCAGTTGCACCAATGATTGTTACCTGAGCCGACATAAAAGTTGCACAACTTAGGAGTAAAGTTAGAATAATTGCTGTAGTTTTTTTCATAAAAACTTATTTTAAAAGATTGGTATTAGAATATTGATTTATGATTTGATAGAAAAGTTAACCACCTAAACCCCATTTTAATTGGGATTTAGGAAGTAAAAAATATTGAATTGGGTTAATGTTATCAATAATGTATTGAAAATTAACAATAAACCATTAAAATACTATTCAATAAATAATTTTTGGTTGACTCTAGATTTATTAGAAACAAGAGAAACAATGTATACGCCCTGTTTCAAATTTCCATTTACATTCAAGGTCTGTGAGCCATTCAATTGATTCGAAAATACAGTTTGACCATTGATATTTATAATTTTCAATGTGTAATTCTCCATATTTTCTACTTTAATATTGAGCATACCATCCTTTTTAAGTGGATTAGGATACATGTTAAACGTAGATTCATTTACATTATTAACTGCAGACAAAGCTTCAACTACTTTGAGGTCTACCGTTTTGGTAACACTATTGTAAATAAATGCATCTAAATTAAAAGGATTAAAGGTAACCGACAACTGTTTCGTTTCGATTGTAGGTAACGCAGTACCACTTGCAGGAGTATAAACTAATGAACCTCCAATATTAGCAGTTGCATTTAATTCTGTTGCGCCAAGTGTTGAATTAATAAGCACATCGGCAGGATTAGCCCATGTAATTACGGGGTCTACTTTCGTTACAGCAGGAGCAGGATCGAAAACCATCATTCCATCTAGTTTCGCCTTAACACCAACAGAGCCAGAGGAGTAAGCTCTAAAATAAGTTACCGCAGCCGGATCAACACCTAAATTAGGCGCAACTAATGTTATAGCACTAAATTTCAAATTAAAACTATTCCAACCAGCTACTACATTCGCTTTTACGATATTCCATTGGTGTTCAGCTGTGGCTTCTGCGCCGCTTCGTAGTTCGATAGATAAATTGGCTCCCAATTTGCTTGGGTCTTCAATCCAAAACCTAAATCTTAACATTCCGTTTTCTATAGTTGCACCAGTGTTAATTGGAGAACCAGCTGTTATGGTCTTTTGGAATAGCGTCGTACTTGCATTTACTGACTGATCATAGTCTAAACATCCTGCTCCCTGTACCATATCCGTAGCATTAAGAGTTAATCCGGTTCGTGCCCAAGTTCCGTTAGCAGGAACTGTAGCTTCACAATCATCAAAATAAGGACCATCGGCCATGTAAAGTGCAGTGATTTCAACTGCTGTGGCAGGCATCGTTAATGTAGTAGCAGCATTGTAAATGCTTCCGAGCATTGGTTTTCCATTGTTAAAAACCCATCTGTCGAAGACTTGACCTGAAGGAGCGGCATCAGCAACGATATTAGCTACAGCACCAGATGCATAAGTACCGCTGCCGGTTCCACCAGTAACAGTAAGAGCAAAATCAGCTGCATTTACAGAAACCTGTACACATAGCAACATAATAGTTGCTACAAAAATAAAATAGTAATTTTTCATCATAATGTAAATTAAATGTTAGTACTAATAATTGAATGGTTATTGAATTTGATTTTTTTTATAAATATTTATTGCTAAAAATAAACGGTAAAAAAAACAAGTAATCTTCAAGCAAATATATCAGAAAGTTATTAATGAAAGATTAATAAAAGATTAATTGCAAAAAACAATTAAATAAAAATTAGAAAGAATCAAATATTTAACACAGAAATTCCATAACTGACTGAATCATGACTTACTTAAATGCAATAAAATCAATTTACTTTAAGTTCTGCAAGGACAGGTAAGTGATCGGACGGATAAAACATCCCAAATGAGTCAGACAAATGACCATGCCGAAGAACAGTAAGCTTTTCATTGATAAAAATATAATCAATTTTTCGTGTAGGAAGTTTTACTGTAAAACCGCTACTTGTACCCGCCGGTCCGTAATGCGGAGCAATGGATTTATCCATGGCATCGGATAAATAGCCTAAAATTGACAGCACCGGTTGAGTGGTTTTCGTCAGATTCAAGTCGCCAGTAAGAATCAGAGGCAGCCCTTCTTTATTAATTTCTTTCATCATTTTTATTGTCAATTGTGCAGCTTTATCACGTGCCACTTTGCCCTGATTATCGAAATGCGTGTCGAATACAAAAAACGACTTTTTAGAAGTTTTATCTTTTAATTTTATCCATGTTACCGTCCGGTTATGCGCAGCATCCCAACCTTTTCCTGGCTTTTCGGGGTTTTCGCTCAACCAAAACATGCCATCTTTTATTTTTTCAAACCTTACTTTCTTGAAGAAAATAGCTATATGTTCGCCCGAGCGTACACCATCATCGCGACCTACTCCTAAATGGTCAAAATCAGGGAAAGCAGCCATCAAATCATCCATCTGTTCAGGAAGTGCTTCTTGAACATTAAAAATGTCGGCTTGATGAAATCGTAGCAAACCTGCCACTTTATCCTTGCGCAAGGGCCATGCATTACTGCTATCATTGGGCGTATTCATTCGAATATTATACGTAATGATGTTGAAAGATGCATTTGTTTTTGATTGGCTGAATGCTGTGGTAGTCAGGCTAGTCAAAATGATGAATACTGAAACTAATGTGGTTAAATAAGATTTTCCTTTCATATTTTTCTCTAATTTAAAAATTTACTTGTTACTGTTGATTGACCTGAATCCACTGAAATAATGAAAACTGATTTATTGAGTAATCCCGAAGTGTTTAACTCCAGATGGCTTGGTTTATTTACACGTTTTTGATACACTATTTGGCCAGTAAGATTCACAATAATAATATTGACATTGTTCTGATCTTCAAAACCGGTCACATCTATTGATAGTAGTTGCTGGTTGAAAGAATTAGGATAGACATTAACTGATTTCCCATTGTTGTTGTTAAAATGCAAATCATTTATGCCCGAAAGCACATTTGCAGCTCCTAACTGAATAGCATCTACTCTTGTTGTTACATTTACACCGACTGTTTTAGCGCTTGAATAAATGCGAAACCAGTTGATAGCGGCTAAATTTGGAGTTCCGATCTTTGAAGCCTTGCTCACATCTAAGGTAACCAGATTCCATCCGTCAACAAGTCCAGTCATTGTCCATTGGTATTCATCAATATCGGATACTCCAGCACTACTTATCTCTACCCGAACTGTTCGGATACCAAGTTCAGCTAAAGATACCCAATACCATAATTTTACTTGTCCGTTTTCTGGCGTCGCACCTGAATTAAAAGGAGTAGTGAACGCCTTACTGAATTCAGTAGTATTTGCACTTATAATTTCGAGACAGCCTATGCCTTGTTTTTGAACCGACATATTGAGTTTCGCAGCTGTATTCCAATCAGTTATAGCATCGCAATTGTCCAAATATTCTGAGCCTGTACCTGATACTGCTTTTGTTATAGTTATAGTAGAAGTAGCCGTTTTTCCTCCATCTTCGGTTGTAGCTGTAATAATGGCAGTTCCTATCGCTACAGCGCTTACTAATCCACTTCTGTTAACCGTGGCAACAGAAGTCTTATCCGAAGAATAAGTTACTACTTGATTTATTGCACTCATAGGAACAACTAATTGTGACAACTGCTGATTAGTGCCTGCTGCTATCGTTGCTGTTGCAGGAGTTAAAGTTACTCCGGTAACAGGGGGCGCGGGAATTTTAACTCCACAATATTTACTCTGACACCATGCTGTTAATTGCTCTGAGCAGTTGTAATTAATTACTGTAACCGTATTGTTGCCGGTGGTTTTGTTACTTAATATAGGAGTTGTTTTATCTGCAGGACGATAGACTTTTAAATTGCAATTGGTGCCGCCTCTGGTGTTTACATCTGTACTAATATTATCGTAACAAACTACTGAGCCTGTAATATTTTCAATAATATTATGTGTTGTACTGTTGTCATTTTCCATCCCTAATCCGCCTTCCCAACTACTTGGAATACCACTTTGTGTTAAGCACTTGTTACCGTAGCAAACGATATCCACAACATTATTTTTAATGATGCCAGCTTCAGCGTCGTCCTTGTTTCTGAACGACACGCCACTGCCATTATTGTCATAACACACTGCCTGAATGAAATTATCCTTTATAATACCACCCGGGCAATTAGACGAAATATCAAAGCTAAAACCGGAGCTATTTTTACTTCCATAAGCCACACAGTCAATAAACCGATTGCCAGTAATTATTGCACCTACGTCTCTGTTACTAACATATCCTTCTTCACGGGCATACATTCCCCAGCCAGGTCCCATGTTATTTGAAGCGATACACCTAATAAATGTACTATTTCTGCATTTGGGTGTCCACCCGTCACTGCCTCCCTGGTCAGCAACACAATCAATCCATGTGTTATTATTGCCAACATCGGTTAAAGCATTACCACCAATTTTATTAATACGTCCTCCGGCATGTCGGCCAGTAACTCTTTCAACTTTATTGTGATGACTGACAGAACCCAGCGTGAAACAATCATCGGATGAATCTTCCACTGTAAAATCATGAAAATAGCAGTCTTCTGCAAAAACCATATATACTTGTCTGACTGAAGGAAGGCCAACAGCCTGGCCATTAAAATCACCATTCCCATAAATAGTACCGCCAAAAAATTCAGTATTTTTCATTCCAATGGGTGAGGCGATAGCTGTTGACCGGCTATTATTAAAACCAGTTCTTAGCTCTCCATATTTATCAAGATTAGCAGCACTATTTTTAGCTAAAGTAAGGGTTCCACTGAGTTCCCAAATCATATTCGATTTAAGGTAAATGGTTTTGTTGTGAACAAAATTACCGTTTAACACAAGTTTGTCACCTGAATTTAAACCATTAATCGCAGTTTGAATAAGATTGCTGTCATCACCCCCTGTAGGTGTAATGGTAAATACTGCTGAAAATGCCTGAATGACAATCAGCACGAATAGAATTGTTAATATAATGCGAAAGCTCATTTTTTTCATAATTTTTGAATCATATTTGAGATATTCATGGTTGTTTTCTTGGTTGTAGCAATGGAAAGAAAATAATGTCGTATTAAAAAAAAAGGATAGAACCAACTTACCGCAGGCAGGTTTCATTCTTTTATATTCAAAAAATAAAATGCAACATTAATTAATTTCTGATACTCATATATCCCATTTGAAGGCAAAATACTCACATTGTCCTTTTCCAATATTTCTAATGCCGTGAGAATCATTATCCAATAATAGAATAAGTGACCCAACACCTGCTTTGTATGTTGTGCCGTTGATACTTTCTTCAACTTCCCCTTTTATGATAAGAATAATTTCCTCCGAAGCATGAACATGCTCAGCGTGGCTCGCAGTGCTTTCATTTAAAGTGGTTACATGCATTTCCAATTCGCTAAGGGTTGCCGTTGGGCGGCGCATAAAACTTCGAACGCCTCCTTTTTCTGTGGGTTTAAATTTTATATCATTCCAATCGTAAAACATAGAACCTCCAGCTGTTTTCGATCGCTCCATATCAAGTGGTTTTTCAATTTTCCACCTAAGAATATAATAGGTAGCTGGGGTGTTTCCGCCATTACTTATTTGATGGACATCGCCGGGAGATGCCAAAATCACACTGCCTGGACCAAGTAGTTTTTCGTTGCCATTTATTCTGTGTAATACTTTTCCCTCTTTTACAATAATTAGCTCTTCTATATCAGGAAGCATTTTAATGTCGTGAAACAATGCTCCTGGAAACAAGGTGGTTGCATGAACTTCAAAATAACTGAGTTCATTTGTATAGCCTTCGAATATTTGTCGATTTTCTCCGGTTTTTGTTTTTTCTGACAATAGTTTATCCCAATTGTAAACTTTGGTATTCAGTTTTTCCAGTTTCTGCGAAAAAGCTGAGAAGCCAAAAGTTAGTACCATTAAACTAATGATGAATAGGTTTTTTATATGATTCATTTTATGTGCTATTGGTTTCTAATTGTTAATTCCCATTCGCTAAAAAAACTTCCGTAGAAACTGAGTGCCGATACTCTCTATAAAAAAAACTGTATTAATTTTTCACTGGAAGTTGTCGAAATAATGCAATTAATTGACAAAGAACTTGCTTGTAACGGTTGATTGCCCTGATTTTACTGAAATAATATAAGCCGATTTATTGAGTAATCCTAAAGTGTCTAACTCCAAATGGCTTGGCATATTTGCATTTTTTTGATAGACTGTATGTCCCGTAAGATTCAAGATTCTAATATTGACATTGTTCTGATCTTCAAAACCATTAATATCTATTGATAACACATTCTGCTTCAATGGATTGGGATAGATATTGACTGATTTATCCTTGTTGTTATTAGAATGCAAATCATTGATGCCCGAAATAGTACTTGCAGCTCCTAATTGAATGGCATCTACTCTTGTTGTTACATTTACACCCACTGTTTTGCCGCTTGAATAAATACGAAACCAGTTGATTGCCGCTAAATTTGGAGTTCCGATCTTTGAAGCTTTGCTCACATCTAAGCTAATCAGATTCCATCCGTCAACAAGTCCAGTCATAGTCCATTGGTATTCATCAACATCCGATACACCTGAACTACTTATCTCCACCCGAACAGTCCGGGTTCCAAGTTCAGCTAATGATACCCAATACCATAATTTAACTTGTCCGTTTTCTGGCGTTGCCCCTGAATTAAAAGGCGTAGTGAAAACTTTACTGAATTCAGGAGAGTTAGGACTTAGGTTTTCAAGACAGGCTGTTCCTTGTTTTTGAATAGTTGTATTAAGTGTAGCAGTTGAAATCCAACCCGTCAGATCCTCACATTCGTCCAAATAAATAGTAGTAATAATAGGATTAGCAGAAACAGTAATGTCCGAAGTGGCGGTTTTTCCACCGTCCTGTGTGGTAGCTTTTATGGTGGCTGGTCCTTCCGAAATAGCAGTAACAAAGCCATCTGAATTTACATTTGCAACCGAGGCATTGCTTGATTCCCAGCTTATTGTCCTATTAAAAGCATCAACGGGTGCAATTGTTGGTATCAATTGCAGGGTTTTGCCTACAAAGATTGTTGAAGTAGTTGGTGTTAAAGTTAGTCCGGTAACCTTTGCTGATTCATTTGTCGGAAATATATTTACTAAAGTTGTACTATTCGCCGGCAAATCAACACGTACATCTACAATATGGAAATCTGTACCATCAAATTCTTGTGTAATTCTTCCTCTTGAAATCGAATAATTAAATCCCTTTGGCATTACAAAACGTATGCTGGCATCGGGTATTGCATACGCAAAATTATTGACAATAGTGCCCAGATTATCAGAATTAGCTCCGTCGTTTGCTTTGCTATAAGCAAGTTTAAGTTTTATGCTAGAATAATTTTTGTTAGTGGCAGTGGCTTCGTTATTAGCAAAAGAATTCGGGTAGGGTGTATACGTGCCGGCGTTGTTATCTATTCTATATAAATTAAAGGGTGCATTGTCGCTGGCAGTTCCAAAAATTGCAACCGTGTAAATAATCGGCTTACCATCAATGGAATACGGATTGGTGCTGTACCGATGAATATGACCGCCAATCATTAAACCCAATGATTTTCCGTCAGCTTTGAGTCTATTATAAATTGGAGGAAGACTTTCCTGAGGTACATGTTGATATGACATTCTGAAATTACCTGATCCTACATCTTCACGATTAATCCATGCAATAGCCTCATCAAGTTGCCATTTATAGTTTGGTATATAATCCGCAGCACCACCACCTGTTGTCGGACACCAGGCATTATTTACACCTATAAAACGTGCATTTCCATATTTAAAAGAATGATTTTCAAGTCCAAACAGGTCGTTCCAATCTCTCGAGCAGACGGGAACAGTTGTGTTTTCCCATCCATTCGTATGTGCATCGTGGTTGCCGGGTACTGTAAACACAGCAGCATTGACAGAGTTCATTCCTTTAATCGTTTCTGTACCATTAAAATAGGTGGCTGCTCTTATCTTTTTTTGATCTAATGTCTGATTATTTCCCCAAAAATTATCTCCTGTTTCAATAAGAATTTCAGGATCGATAATATTGGCGACACTAAGTATCGCATTTTGTTCACGCAAACTGGTCAATGAGTCACGGGTCGTAATGCTCTCCCAACGATGACCATCGGATATATGAAAAACAAAATAACTGCTTTTGTATTCCTTAATCACTTTTACTGATCTAAGAGATGTCAATGTTCCAGTTGAGGTATTTACTAATAGGTCGTACTTATCTGCAGGTGTATTTGCCGGCACAGTTACAATTAATTTTTGATTACAGGTTTTGCCTGAAAACTGATCGTACACCCAAGTATCGGTTGATGCAGTGGTAAAAGTTACATCAACGTTATTATACAAACCTCTTAATGAAATAGAATTTACAGTTTGCCCGGCAGTGGTGCTAAGCCAAACTTCAAAAGTGGAACCGCTTAAAACTATTGCTGTGGTGGAACGATAGGGATAAATAATTCGCTGACCCCAACTCGCCGTTGAAAGTAGCATCAACAAAAGAAATACAAGAAAACGATTTGTTCTTTTCATTGCATTATTATATTTAAAGAATTATCTTTTGTGTGAATGATTTTCTTGAAGAAACTACCTGAATGAAATAAATACCTTTCGAAACGCCATTCAAATCAACTTCAGCTTTCTGCTCATTACTATTTTGTTTAGCATATACTACTTTGCCGGAAATGGAATAAATATAGAAACTAATATTGCCTTTTGATGAATTTTCAACAGAAAGCATTCTTGTAGTAGGATCTACATTAATTTTGACTGATGCACCGAGAGCCAAGTTATTTACAGCAGTAGGTGCTGTTGCTGTGATAGTTGTAATACCGCCAGACACATCCACATTTATAGTTCCTGAGCCGCCGTAGGCTTTTATTCGTTTGCTGGTAATATAATTAGTAACAATTGCTTGAACATCGCCATTTATTTCGACCTTCCCCGCCAAAATATCTAAGACTGATCCGGCAGGTATTGATTGTGTTGCGTGAAATTGACCCAGTTGTAGCACACCGCTGTTGACGGATACAAGTCCGGTTCCACCAGCGCTTTCAAAATTCATCCCAAACATACCTGTCGGAACAGCAATTGTACCGCCGTTCAATATTACAGTGCCTTTACATCCGGCGGACCAACCGATCCACATGTGTTCGGCAAAAGTTACTGTAGCACCAGTTTCAACAATCAAAGTAGCATTGGTGTTCCAGCCAATACCCGACCACCCTGCGGTGGTAGTTAAATTACCTCCATTGGCAACCCTAAGTGTGCCTCCTAAACCATTATCGCCCAATACAAATTGTGATATTGTACTTGCAACATCCAATATACATTCGCGAGCATCTGGAACATTAAACACGACTTTGGTAGTTGCACCCGGTACAGCATTGGTAGTCCAGTTAGCAGCTTCGCTCCATAAACCCGTTGATGAAGGGTTAGCAGCAGGATTCCACACTGAAGTTTCTGCCAGCAAGTTTGCAGAGCTAAAAATAACAAGAAAAGAGAAAAAAGAAACTTTAAGCATTGTAATTTTTTTCATTTTGTGTAATTTTAAAATGTTAATATAAATACGGATTATTTTTGATTAGATAGTTGATAATCGATATGTTTAAAAATTTTGAGGACTACCCTGTTTTCAGTAAAAACGGCTTCGATTCTTTAATTCTATTTATTAATCAATGGTTTAACTTGTTTCTGAGAGGATGCGTTTTAGAATTCCCATTTCAAGTTACTTTACAACTAATTTACAACTAATTTACGAGTAACCTGCGATTGCCCGCCTTCAACCGAAACAAAGTAGATTGATTCTTTCAAAATCCCGGAAGTATTAATTTCCAACTTCGCCGCATTGTTTGTGCTTCTTTGATAAACCGATTGCCCCAATAGATTGACAATATTAACCTGAACATTGCTTGTATCCTGAAAATCATCCATTTTAATTGTCAATGTACTTTTTGTCAATGGATTTGGATAAATATTGACTGACTTATCCTTATCGTTATTAAAATGCAAATCATTATTGCCCAGAATAGCTGTAACTCCACAATACTCTTGTTGACTCCATGCAGTCAAAACATCAGAACAAGCAAAATTGACTACGGGTATTGTATTAGCAGTTCCATTTTTCAATGTAGGTGCGCTTTCTCCACTCGGACGATAAACTGTTATATTGCAACCAGTTGCCTTGCCAAGATTAACATCATAGGCACTATTACCATAACTGACCATAGACCCAGTAATGCCAGTAACCGCAGAGTTTGTTCCATTTTCAGTACCCAACCCTCCGGCATTAGATGTCGCACTTCCACTGGTATTTAGTCCTTTGTTTCCATAGCATAAAAGATCGATTTGATTATTTGCCACAATACTCTCAGGCATAACATTTCTGAAACGCACCCCGCTTTCTTGATTATTATAGCACCTTGCTTGTACAATGTTGTTTCGAATTGTGCCACCTATTCCGCAAGTACTAGAAATATTAAAACTGAAACCAGATCCCTTATTATTCATGGCTTCACAGTCAATAAATTTGTTATTATCAATGTTTGTCCCTGCATCTTTTGAGCCACCGTCAAGGCGACAATACATACCCCATCCTGGTCCTTTATTACCGTCGGCAATACATCTATAAAATTCAGAATAACTACATTTTGGTGTAATTCCATCACTGGTACAGTCTTTTGCTATACAGTCGTACCATTTGTTGTGATCGCCTTTATCAGTCAATGCATTGCCTGATTCTGCTCCTTCAGTCAAGCCGGCAAGCGATGAGACTATATTTCGACATTCATTGTTATTACATCCTGGTCCAAGCGTAAAATTATCATCAGATGCTTTTTTCATTTCAAAATCATGAAAATTGGAATTGGTTACTCTAACAAAATTGATAAAACGTATGCGTTTCCCGTCTGAGTTATTAACATAAATTCCATCGTATAAGCCACCCGCCATGTCAATGCCTGAAGAACCCGTCGTGTTCCAATTTTTTTCAGCAATTCCTGTAGGTCTTCTTGCATCAACCGACACAGCACCAACTGTACCAACCCAACCAACCATGTCGAGAGTGCTTCCACTACCCAAAGAAATTGACCCTGTAAGAATCCATTTAATATTCGATGGAAGGTACAGCGTTTTTTTAATTATAAAATCACCATTTAACTGAATGATGTCGCCACTGACCATAGAATTCAACCCAGTCTGTATTTGAGTAGCATCATCAGTTCCCGAAGGAGTAAGGGTAATTGTTGTGGAGAATACATTGGTTGAAAAACCAAGTATTAAAAGAAAAAATAAGAACGAAAAAGTTTTTTTCAATTTGTGTGATTTCATTTGTTAGGCAAATTAAGGAAATAAATATGTTCGTGTTTCAGTTATAAAAACAACTTCCGATTCTTTTAATTTTGTTTATTAATCAATGGTTTAACTTGTTTCTGAGAACATACGTTTACAAGTTCCCTTTTCAGGTTACTTTACAACTAATTTACGAGTAAACTGCGATTGTCCGCCTTCAACTGAAACAAAGTAGATTGATTTATTCAAAATCCCTGAGGTATTAATTTCCAAATGAGCCGTATTGTCTATGCTTTTTTGATAAACCGATTGCCCCAATAGATTAACGATTCTAACCTGAACATTCCTCATATCTTGAAAACCAACCATATCAATTGATAATGTGCTTTTTGTCAAAGGATTAGGATAAATACTAACTGTTTTTTCATCGTTATTTATGCTTTTAATTGCAGATTCTAAGTTAGGTGCTAACTCGATGGCATCTACTCTTGTTGTTACATTTACACCTACCGCTTTGCCGCTTGAATAAATACGAAACCAGTTTATTGCAGCTAAATCAGGATTTCCGAGTTTAGATGCTTTGTTTACATCTAAAGTAATCTGATTCCACCCGTCGGTAAGTCCGGTCATTGTCCATTGGTATTCATCAGTATCGGCTTTTCCTCCACTACCTATCTCAACCCTAATAGATCTTGTTCCAAGTTCAGTTAATGATACCCAGTACCATAATTTTACTTTTCCATTTTCAGGTGTAGCACCTGAGTTATAAGGAGTAATGAACACCTTACTGAATTCAGTGGAGTTTGCACTTAGGTTTTCGAAACAGCCAGTGCCTTGTTTCTGAACTGAGCTATTGAGGGTCAGGTAAGAATTCCACCCGGATAAAGCATCACAATCGTCTAAATAATTAGAAGTTGTACTTGTAATAACTGTAATAGATGAAGTTGCTGTTTTTCCACCAAGAATTGATGCAGTAATTGTTGCTTTACCATCCGAAATAGCTAATACAAGACCAGTTGAACTAACGGTTGCAACCGCATTATTACTCGAAGTCCAGCTAATTGGCTCGTTGACATACTCACTTGGGTAAATTAATGCTGATAATTGCTGCGTTGCACTTGGCTTTAATGATGCTATTGACGGCCATACCAGTATTCCTGGCTCGTTTGATTTTACATAATCAAACGATTCAATAATACTTCCATCGCTTCTTTGTGCAGTTAATTTTAAGTTGTTTTTATCAATATCAATTTTACAAAAATGATAGGATTTGTCCATCTTTACAATATACTCTCTTTGTGATGGCGTATACAATGGTGCTCCTCCTCCACCCGTAGTAATGTGCATAACATTATTTACATCGGCTCTTGAATAGAAATGATTGTGTCCCGAAATAACGAACTGAACACCGTATTTTAAGCACAATGGTTGAATAAAATTCTGTATAGTTAAATTATTGCCATGACCACCAGAAGTTGGTGTTGCTGTCCAACCTGGCTCATGATCCATAATAATTTTCCAAGGTTTAGTTGATTTTGCTAAGTCATCTTCTAACCAAGCATATTGTGCACTTCCAGGAGTATAAGGAGTGAATTGATCGATAATTGTAAAATGAACCGGACCATAATCGAACGAATAATAATACCGGTTAGAAGCAAACTGAGGATAAGGATAGTATTTAGCGAACAACAATCCCTGACCTTCATGATTGCCCAAAGTTGTAAGATAAGGCATTCGAGCGATTAATGTCTGAATATTGCTGAATTGCGGGTCGAAAAACTCATTTGTCCAACTATCTTCTTTGTCGCCATATTGTACAAAATCGCCACTAAACATCATAATCGATTGTGATTTTGGATCTAATGCAATTTCATCCAATATTTTCTTTGCTACAGCATCGTGATTCGCAGGATAAGTACGCGTATCGCCATAGGTATACAGGCTAACTACCGTCTCATTATCAAGAACTCCTGTAATAAAATCACCTGTTCTCGATTCAGTATTATTCACTGTAACTTTGTAATAGTATTTTGTACTTGGAGTCAATCCAGTTAGTGTCAATTTATGCTGATGGGCGGTTCCGTACTCGGTAGTAATTTGTGAACCGAGCGTATAGGTCAAGTCTGTTCCCCAGTCTACACGGCATGATTTGCCAGTAACTGTTTGCCAAATAATCAACATTTCAGTATTTTTTCCAGTATACAACAAATAGGGAGCTTTTTCAAACTCCGAAACATTAACACTTGCTTTAACCTTATTTCCAGTTGAAACATTTGTTTGTGAAAATGAGATAACAGAAATAAGAAGAAATGCGATAAATGAAAGTTTTTTCATAAATAGATATTTTAAAAAATAATTACAATATAGTAAATTATACTCTTTTGAATTGGATCTTGGAGAGATTATTGCAAATTTAGAGTTTTGCAATTAATAATAACTTAATAAAAAATTAATTCCAAAAATAATTGAGAAAAAGAACCAATAATTATATTTTTGAGATGAATTTAGCTCCATATTTTAGTAAAAAATCAATTCTTTGCTGATTTTCAATTCAAAAACCAAAACTGCCTCCATGACATATAAATTCTATTATTTAAATGGGTTTTGTACGATTGGAATAAACTTGCCTTTGGATAGACTACCTGTGGGAATAACCTCTTGCACCGTTCCATCATCATCGATAAAAACATTGGGATCTAGCAATGGTTCGTTATATGTATTAATAATATTTTAAAACATCATTTTATCTATAAATATATCTTGAAAATGAGGATTGCTTTCAAGGTTAATATGCGTAGTTTTGGATAAAATATCTTGTAGAATTTCTGGATTTGAAAATAGAAACATCTTTGCTCCAATAAGAGCAGTATTACCCATTTTCCGGATTTTTTGTTCAGGTAATTCAATCATGCCAATGTCGGAAATATGTTTTAGGTTGATATAATTCCCAAAACCACCAGCAATGTAAAGTTCCTGAATGTCTGACAGTTGAATGGAGAGTTCTTGGGTCAGAATTTCTAATCCTGCAGCTATAGCACCTTTGGCAAGCTGAAATTCATTGATATCTTTTCTGGTGATTTTGACCTCCCCAGCAATGGTGATTTCTGAATCTCCTGAATTGATGTCGCCAAAATCACCAATCAAATCTAATTGACGAAAAATGGCAATTGCATCCACCAACGCACTGCCACAAATTCCTTTCGGTTCGGTATTTCCAATAACATTAGCTGTGATTTTTGCGTTTTCGAGTTGTAAAGATGAAATAGCTCCGGTAACGGCTCGCATTCCCATGGAAATATTTGTTCCTTCGAAAGCTGGGCCAGCAGCAGTAGAAGCACAAACAATCCGGTTTTTATTGCCTACTACAATTTCACCATTCGTTCCCAAATCTATTAAAACTGTATAATTTTCTTTTTCGGCAAGTCCAGTGGCTGCAATTCCTGCCAGAATATCGCTACCCACAAAACTGCCAATGGAAGGATAAAACTGTATGCTTTCTGATACTTTTATTTCCCAACCAAGTTCATCAGGTTTAAAAGTTTTCATCCCTAAATTATCCACGTAAAACGGATACATTGCTAAACAAGTTACATCTTTCCCGCTAAAAATCAACTGCATAGCGGTATTGCCAACGATTAGGATTTTCTTTATTTCAACATCATGCTTTTGGAGCATTAATTCAATCATCGACCCAATGGCTGTTCGAATAATATTGGTCATTTCAACTGCTTTGCCATCAATGCAGGCTTGAATGCGAGAAATCAAGTCGGCACCAAATTTCACTTGTGGATTCAGCATCGTTTCGACTGCAATCACATTAGCAGTTGATAAATCAATTAACTGTGCCACCAAAGTAGTTGTTCCCAAATCGACAGCCACACCAAATCCTTGTTGTGGAATGAAGTCAAATTCGCTTTCGTCAGCCAAAATTAAATGGCTGAATTGCTCCACCTCAAGCGTAATATCGCTCGTACAACTGCTGTAACAAGCCAATCGCCAATAGGAATCTAAATTCAGATTTTCGAGTTGTTGTTGATGTATTTTCGTAAGTTCAATTTCTCCGGAAATCAATTTTACTTTGCATTTTCCACACGTACCTTTACCACCACACGGAAATTCGACACCGAATTCGTGCAATACATCAATCAAGGGTGTTTGATCATTTACTTGAATGATTTTTCCTAAGGGTTGGAGATTTATGCTGTGTTTTTGCATGAGTAAAAGCCCCATCGATCCCCCGAGGGTGGACTTTAAGACTTATTTTGTTTAATATTTTAATGCAAACGAAAGAATTTCAAACTTCATTTTTTGAAAAAAACCATCTTCTACCTTTTCGGATATTAAAACAATTTCGTTTTGTATTTCTGAATTTTTATTTTCGAATCTACATCCAGATAGTGTGTAATTCATTAACTGACATCCATTTTCTGTACTTATATATCCTTTTGCACGCAGCAATTGAGGATAACTTTTTAAAATGGCACTCAATTTATCAGTGTCGAAAATTGTTTCAGGTTCAAAAGTAAGTGTTTTTTGTTGGAAATTAGTATCCTGACTTTCTTTATTTGGCAAGTGAAGCAGTTGAAAACGAGATTGGATTTTTTCCATCTGATTTTCAAGATGAATCAACTCCATTATTTTCGATTTATCAATAATGGTTTTATTTGGGAATTTAGACTCAAATT
>JBBRHJ010000021.1:0-26045 GCA_038222885.1 Bacteroidales bacterium
GGTTATGGAGATAAAGAAGGCACTGGTGGAAGTTTTGATTATTGTGTATTGGGAGAAGCCTTGTTCAAAGAAGATGGCAACCTAAATGAAACAGTTGGGATCGAAAAAATGCGGAAATACATTTGGTACACGGAAACGCAAAGACCCCTAACATTGCCCCCTAACCCTCTGAAGGGGGAACAAGAGGTGGAACATTCATCGTATTTGGGTAAGAATAATGATACTGCTTATTATTTTCATTATTTGCCGGATGAAGTTACTACCTTGAATCATGATTTTTTAACCACTATGAAAACCAAAGCAGAACAATATGTGATTTATGCTGATAATTGTTTGCTTACAAAGGATTTCATGATTAAGCATCATATTATTTTTAAGAAAATACCACGGGATATAACAAGATTTTAAGTATACAAGTTATGATAGAATATATTGAAATAAAGGGTTATAAATCTATTAAAGAAGCTAAGATTGAACTCAAACCTATTAATATTTTAATAGGTGGTAATGGTGTCGGTAAAAGTAATTTTATTTCGTTTTTCAAGTTGATTAATGCTATTTTCAATCAACGATTACAGCGTTATGTAAAGGAGGAGAAAACAGATAATTTGCTTTATTTTGGTCGTAAGACAACACAAGAACTTTTTGGAAAACTCATTTTCAGAAAGGATGACCAGAACAACAATGCATATCATTTTAGTTTAGTTCAGACCAAAGATGGTGATTTGTTTCTAGGTCAAGAGTCTTCAGGATACAATGTAAAAAGAGATGACAATAAAACAAATTATTTCACAGCCAACAACCTGGATGAGAGTGCAAAAGCCGTATCAGCAGGATACAGAGATAATTTTTTAAGAGATTATATAACCAATCTTCAAGTATTCCATTTCCATGATACCTCAGTTACGTCTTTTTTAAGAAAACAATGCGATATAAACGATAATCAATTTTTAAAACCAGATGGTCGAAATTTGCCTGCATTTTTGTATCAACTAAAAATTAAAGAACCAATTATTTATAATCGAATTGAAAAGATAATTCAATCGGTTGCTCCTTATATCGAGAAATTTATGTTAGAACCAGACAGGTTGTCGGAACGTGAAATTGAGCTACGTTGGATAGACAAAGGAGACCTAAACTCAAACTTCTCGGCTTATCAGCTTTCAGATGGAACTTTGCGTTTCATTGCTTTAACTACTTTGTTGATGCAACCAAATCCTCCGGAGGTCATAATAATTGATGAGCCGGAACTTGGATTGCATCCTTTTGCAATAGGCAAATTAGCAGGAATGATACAATCAGCATCTAATAAAGTTCAAATTATTTTAGGAACTCAATCCCCTGGACTAATAAGTCATTTTTCCCCTGAAGATGTCATCGTTATGGATAAAAGTATTGAGGAAAATCAAACAATTTTTAATCGTCTAAGTTCTAAATCATTAGATAAATGGTTGGAAGAATATACACTTGGGGATTTGTGGGAACGAAATATTATAAATGCAGCTCAACCCTTTAATAAATAACATGAAAAGGATAATTATTGTATGCGAAGGGCAAACGGAACAATCTTTTTGTAATGATGTGTTACAATCACATTTCAACAAATTAGATATTTTTATTGAAAATCCAACTACAAAAAAGATTCATGGAGGGATAGTAAATTGGGCAGCTTTAAAGCGTCAAATAGAAAGGCACCTCCTCCAAGACTCGAATGTAATTGTTACAACACTTATTGATTATTATGGTGTTCATCAACATCACGAATATCCCTTGTGGGTTCGAGCAAATAAACTTGTTGATAAAAATGAAAGAATGACATTAATTGAAAATGCAATGTTAAGCGATGTTGACTCTGAATTAAGACGAAGATTTATTCCTTATATTCAACTACATGAATTTGAAGGATTATTGTTCTTTGATATTGAGGTGTTTAATCAAAATTTTAATCAAAATGAGTTCTCAAATTACGCATATATTGAAAAAACAATATCAGAAAATCCGAATCCGGAACTTATAAACAATCATCCAAGTACTGCAGCTTCAAAAAGGTTACAAGAATGTATTAAGGGATATGATAAGCCTATTTATGGGTTTGCTTTAGCTGAGTGTATTGGCTTGACAATCATCCGTGCCAAATGTCCGCGTTTTAACGACTGGATTACAAAATTAGAAAGCATTTAACATGGAACTAAAACCCTATCAACAGCAAGTAATCAACAATCTTTCTGTATTTTTGGAATACGTTCAGGAAACCAAAGCAGAACAGTATGTGATTTATGCTGATAACTGCCTGCTTACTAAGGGTTTCATGATTAAGCATCATATTATTTTTAAGAAAATACCACGGGATATAACAAGATTTTAAGCCATGACAAAAGAAACCGCTATCAAACTATTCGAGCAGCAACGAGTCAGAACTCACTGGGATGAGAATGAAGAAAAATGGTACTTTTCCATAGTAGATATAATATCTATTTTGACAAATAGTATAGATGCTGGAGCATACTGGCGGAAATTAAAGCAACGGCTAAAAACCGAAGGAAATGAAACCGTGACAAATTGTCACAGTTTGAAAATGATGGCTGCTGATGCTAAAATGCGATCAACCGATGTAGTTGATAATGAGCAGATTTTCCGATTAATACAAAGCATTCCTTCTCCCAAAGCCGAACCATTCAAAATGTGGCTTGCTCAGGTGGGTCGTGAACGAATAGACGAAATTGAAGATCCTGAAATTGGTATAGATAGACTGATGGAAACCTATTTGCGAAAAGGATACAGCAAAGAATGGATTAATCAAAGGCTAAAAAGTATTGAAATCCGAAAGGAACTCACTGACGAATGGGACAGCCGAGGGCTGCAAAAAGGACAAGAATACGCCATACTCACCAATGAAATTACAAAAGCATGGAGCGGCTTTAGCACCAAACAATACAAAGGATTCAAGGACCTCAAAAAAGAAAATCTTCGGGATCACATGACTAACCTTGAACTAGTGCTAAATATGTTGGCAGAAGCTTCGACAACCGAAATATCAAAAGAAAAGCAACCGAAAAATTTCCCTGAAAACGTAGAAGTTGCACGAAAAGGTGGGAAGGTAGCAAAAGCAGCACGCTTGCAATTGGAAAAAACTACAGGTAAAAAAGTAGTTACTAAGCAAAATGCAAAAGTGCTTGACCCGAACAAAAACAAGGAAATAGGCGAATAAAATGGAACTAAAACCGTATCAACAGCAAGTAATCAACGATCTTTCTGTGTTTTTGGAATACATTCAGGAAACCAAAGACCTGAAAGAATCATTTTATGATTTTTGGGTAAAACATCCGAGAACGCCACTTTTCCCATTTTCCGGAACTGCCATTGAGCCTTATAAAAATAATGTGCCTCGTGTGCCTCATATTTGCGTAAAAGTACCAACTGCTGGTGGTAAAACGTTTATTGCTTGTAATGCTATTAAAACCATATTTGATGCCTTTGATTACGACCGACCCAAAGCGGTGGTTTGGCTCGTGCCTTCCATTACTATTTTAGACCAAACCATTAAAAACCTCAAAGATCCTTCGCACTCCTACCGTCAAAAAATAAACTCACATTTTGGCAATAAAGTAGAGGTTTTTGACAAGGCAGCCTTATTGCAGGGCGGCGGTTTCAATGCCACTTCGGTAAAAGAGCAGTTAAATATCTTTGTGCTGAGTTTTGATAGTATCCGCACTGCCAACAAAGAAGGACGAAAAGTGTATGAGCAAAATGGATCGCTGCAATCCTTTGAAGCACTTTTGGGAAAAGAAGAAGAAATCTCGTTGATGAAAGTCATGAATTTTTTGAATCCCTTGGTCATTGTGGACGAGAGCCATAATGCTGAAACTGATTTGAGTGTTGATATGCTCAAAGCTTTTAATCCTTGCTTTATTTTGGATCTTACAGCCACGCCCCGAAAAAATAGCAATATCATAAGTTTTATTGATGCGTTGGAATTGAAGCGTGAAAACATGGTGAAACTTCCAGTGATCGTTTATAATCATCAGGATAAAACCGAAGTAATCAATTCCAGCCTACAACTTCAAAAACGGTTGGAACTACAAGCCATTGAAGAAGAGAAAAAAGGTGGAAAGTACATTCGCCCGATAGTGTTGTTTCAGGCTCAACCCAAATATGGAAATAATTTTAGTAATGCCGAAGAAGAAAAATCAAATGTTCAGAAGCTCAAAGAAAAACTGATTGAACTAAAAATACCAGAGGAACAAATAAAAATCAAAACTGCTAATATCAACGAAATTAAGGGGTTGGATTTATTGAGCAAAGATTGTGAAGTACGTTTTATCATCACTATCAATGCGTTGAAAGAAGGTTGGGATTGTCCTTTTGCTTATATTCTTGCGTCACTTGCCGACAAAAGTTCTCCAGTGGATGTTGAACAGATTTTGGGTCGTGTTTTGCGACAACCTTATGTAATGAAACATAATTTCCCATTGCTGAATTTGAGTTATGTGCTTACAGCTTCTTCAAAATTTCTTGATACGCTGGACAATATCGTAAAAGGATTGAACAGAGCGGGTTTCAGCGATAAGGACTTTAGACTTGCCAGTAATGTGATTATTGAACCTGAAAAGCCAAAAGACCCACTGGAACAACTCACTATATTTGATACAGTGGAAGTTAAGCCAGAAATTATATCCGAAACCGCATCCGATGACATTAGTTCTGATATTGATACTTCAAGAATTTTATTGCCTTCTGAAATAGAAAATACAATGGATTCGATTGTAGAAATTGAAAATACAGCATTGAAACAAAATGAAGAGTTTGAGAAAAAGCTAGCAGAAATGGACTCGACAAATTCAATAGCATTACCAAACGAAATAAAACTGCTTGTGAAGACTTATAGCATTAAAGATATTTTCAAGGAACAGGCAGAACTTATTAGCCTACCACAGTTCTTTTTAAAAATGCCTGCCATCGAGTTGTTTGGCATGAATGAAAACGAGTTGCCATTAGAGAAAGAAAACCTTTTGGAAGGATTTGCATTGAGTAAGGCGGATACAAACGTGGCTTTTGATAGCATTGTTTCTGAACTCTATAAAATAGATTTGGACGAAACTAAAAAGGAACACACACCCACCTTTGTTCGGCTCGATGGTACTGTCAAAGACAGCATAATGAAATATATGCTCGACCCTGCAAGAAAAGACAGCCGTGTGAAAAACTTCAGCAAAAGAATCATGGATATTATTGGAAATATGTATCCGATTGATGACAAGGAGATTAAGCGCTACATTAACCGGATCTTGGAGGATTTCTCCGATGAACAGTTTGCGGATTTCGCTGATAATGAATACAGCTATACCGATAAAATAAAGCAAAAAATCAAATCACTTTCAGATATTTATGCAGAACAGAAGTTCAAAGACTTTTTAGATACCGATAAAGTGTTTATAAAACCTTCGTTTAGACTTCCTGCAAGTATTTCGCCTTCATTTACCGCCAAAGATATTACGAAGGCACTTTATGAGAAAGAGGGCAGTATGAACGGTTTTGAAGAGCGAGTTATCAACGAAATTGGTAATATGACTAATATCGCCTTCTGGACACGAAACATTGAGCGAAAAGGCTTTAGAATCAATGGTTTTGTAAATCATTATCCCGATTTTATTATTCAAACAAAGAGTGGAAAAACCATTGTACTCGAAACCAAAGGCGACCATTTGGATGCTGAGCAGAAAATCAGACTTGGCGGTTTGTGGGCAAACAAAGCTGGAAATAATTATCGTTATTTTATGGTTTACGAGAAGCGTGTAGTTGAAAATGCTTACAAGTTAGATGACTTTTTGAATTTGATAAAGGTAATCTGATCAACTGGTTTTAGTATCTAAACTCTCAAATTGATGTTTTTTTTAGCACAATATTAATTGTTTTAACGTGCTCTATATGTTGCAATTAATAGATAATCAACTTAATATAAAAAATCCATAAAATAAAATGAATAAATTTCGTTGATTTGAAAATACCGTTGTTTGTAACCTGCAAAGAGATAAATTGTCATTATTTCCTGATCGGCAAACTCTGGTATAGGGATGTTGCTGAAACGTTGACAATTAAACTGTTGCTCTTTTTCATACAAATCAAAAATATGAAAAATATAAGTGTTAATCAATATCCTTTTTTCTGAAAATCACGCTTAGAATATTATCTCAAATTTCACTATAATATAATGATATTTTGAGAACTAAACAAACTATTTCATCCTTATTTTCTTGAATATATACACTTTCGATAATAATGAATTTTTGAGTGTCTTCTCCTGATTCGTATTAATTAAAAGTTCAGAAGTATTTGTTTGTTGCCATATATTCATTTAAAAAATGTATTTTTGTAGCTTTAATATTACTATCATTCAATATGTCTAATCACAAATGCCTATTTATATTTTTGACGTTGATATATTGTTCTGTTTTATTTTCTCAAAATGGAACAGAATCAGGCTTGTTATTTCAGTCATTTAATGTTAACAAGGATAAACGCACATCACTTCATCTAAGCTCTGAAGGTCAATTCACTTTTTCAGATTATTATTCAGTTGAGTTTGATCTCAAACTTCAAGATATCGATGATAAATTTGGATATATTTGTAGAGTTATTTTAGGCGATGAGCTCAATTATGACTTAATGTTGAACAATCCAACCCCAGAAAATGTAAGTCTTTTTTTAGTTGCTGAAAAGAATAACTTGTACAAGTTAGCTATCAAAAATTCTATTTTTAAACCCAAAGAATGGAATCACGTTAAGTTCATTTTTGAAAAAAAGAGTAAAACATTTACATTTCAAGTAAATAATCAATCTTCAACATTTCAAAAACAAAATTTCCCTGCAAAAAATGAGATAGATGTATGCTTTGGAATTAATCAGAAAGCACCTTTTGTAACTGTTGATGTTGCTCCTGTAATAATTAAAAACGTTGCTGTTAGCTATAAACCAAACAAGATAAAGTATTTATGGAAGCTTGATAAACATGGGGTAGGTGTTGTTTCTGATGAATTGCAGAATTTGAAAGCAGCTGTTTTGAATCCACAATGGATTATTGACAGTCATTTAACCTGGAAACATCGGAAACAGTTGAAATTTCCATTAAAAGTTTTCCCAGTCTATAATGGTAGTAATACACTTTTTATTGTTTGTGAAAACAAAATAATTAGCCATAATCTGTTGAATAATAGCATGGTAGAATATCCATTCGAACCATCAATTCCTGTATATAATATTGCAAATCAGTTTATTTACGATTCTGCACAACATCAAATAGTATATTCAGATTTCGACTCTGGAGTTCCTGTAACTTCCGCATTTAATTTTAAAACAAAAAAATGGTCTAGCCCAATTGTACATTTACTCAGTCCAGCTTATCAGCACAATAATAACTTTTTCTCTCCTGTCGATTCAAGTTATTTTCAGATTTTTGGCTATGGATATCATTCATACAAAGCTGATATTAAACTAATTTCGAAGAGTGGTGAATTCACGACAAAATCATTCTCTCCAAAAATTACCCCTCGTTATTTGAGTGCTGCTGGCATAAAAGACTCACTATTATATGTTTATGGGGGTATAGGAAATCAGAATGGTCGACAAGAATATGGATCTGAACTTTATAATGATTTATATGTAGTCAACTTGCGAACGTTGGGTGTAACTAAGAAATGGAGCAAGAATGCTTTGGAGAAAAGTGAGATTGCTGCTCGAACAATTGTGATTGATTCAACGGGGAAAAAGGGATTAGTTCTTATGTTTAATCCTACCCGATTCAAATCCTATTTGATTTTGAACGAAATAGATTTACAAGAACCGAACTTACATTCACTTGCCGATACGATTCCATACTTCTTCCAGGATAACCGTTCAGAGGCATCATTATATTATTCAAAACAAGCACAGAAACTTTTTACAGTTACCGTTCATTTGTCCGAGAATAATGAGTATTTTTTAAATGTTTATGATATTTCATTTCCAGTTTTTTCATCTGATGAAGTTTTACAATCGAGTAGTAAAAAATATTTCTCAATACTTTTTATAGGCATTGCCTTGGTTTTGTTAGCTTTAGGATTGTTTCTTTGGTTCAGAAAAAGATCTTCACTTAAAGTTACTAAAACTCACTTAATTGTTAATGATCATAGTTTAAATGAATTAATTTTTATTCAAGAAAAGGAACAACACAAACCGGGGATTTATCTATTGGGAGGGTTTCGTGTAATTAATAGACATAATCATGATATTACAGGAGAATTTACTCCGTTAATGAAAGTGCTTTTGTGTATAATTATTTTGTATACCTGCAAAAATGAACGAGGAATATCAAGTGGAAAGCTCAAAGAAGTTTTATGGTACGACAAGTCTGATGAAAGTGCACGAAATAATAGAAGTGTATTTATCAGTAAAATAAGAATATTGCTAAGCACAATTGCAAATATCGAGATTTTAAATGATAATTCATTCTGGACCATTGATTATAAAGAGGATGCCTTTTGTGACTATGCACAATCCATTACATTGATCCGTAATTTACAGCGAAATTCCAATGTAAATCCAGAACAATTAATGGGTATTCTTGCTATAATTTCATCTGGGGAATTGCTACCCAATATTCAGGAAGATTGGTTGGATAACTTTAAATCTGAATATTCAAACCTTGTAATAGATGTCTTACTATCCATTAAGGATAATAAAAATCTACAAGACAATCACAAACTTCTGATTATTATAGCTGATACGATTTTAAAATTTGATACCTTGAACGAAGATGCTATATTGTTAAAATGCAAGTCATTGGTAAAATTAGGTAGAATTAAAATTGCCAAAGATTTTTTTGAAGCATTCAGAAAAGAATACAAGACAATTATGAATGAAGACGTTTATACTTCTTTTGAAAATTTCTTAAAAAAGTAGAATTAGATAATAATTTTGCCATTTCTCCATTTTCTTTCTCCATTATCTTACTCATTAATCAATTATTAATGGTTTGATTAATCTATTATAGATATATTTGTGGTATTATAATTTGATACCATCTATAAAATCTATTCTATGTTATTCTCAAAGATAAAATACCCATTCGCGACTCTTTTTCTTAGTACACCATTATTGGGTTTTGCCCAAAAGCCAATGCCTCCGAATATTTTAATAATAATGACAGACCAGCAACGTTGGGATGCATTGCAATATTCAGGTGCCAATGATATTATCCAAACTCCAAACCTCGATAAACTGGCTCAAAGCGGTGCCTATTTTTCACAAGCCAATTCACCCTGTCCCGTTTCTGGTCCAGCACGTACTGCCATACTTACTGGGAGGTACGTTGAAACAAATGGAATCAGATCAAACGGAGATTCTGACATTGACAAAAAATGTGATTATAAAACATTCGATCAAATTTTGGTTGAAAATGGCTATGTGTCTGAATATATTGGAAAATTCCATTCGCCAGCACAAATGGCAGAAAACTACTCCAACCCTCCACAATATGGTTATGAAGGCTCTAATTTAATCAAAAATTGGGAGAGATTATACCATTTTTATCTGAATGAAAATGTAAAAAAGTCTCAGCCAAAAAATGGCGAATTGACTGATTTTAGTTTTTTCGATGGACTGACATATACACCAACTCCCATTGATCGTAGATTTGGTAGAGCAGCTTTTGGATTGATTCCACAAGAGGAATTGACCAAACGCCAACTTTCGCAACCTGATCATAATGGAACGCTTGATTTGAAACCCGAGTTTAGCATTACTGCCGTACAAGGAAAACAAACCATTGAAGCGCTGGGTCGACTTAAAGATAGAAAGTTCAGTATTACCTGTTCGTTTCATTATCCTCACTCTCCCATTTTACCTACCGAGCCTTATGCAAGCATGTATGACCCTGCGAAAATGCCTATTCCAAAGAGTATTTCCGATAAGATGGTTGGTAATCCATATATTAGTACCAATGGCAGGTTAATGGTTACAGACTTTGCCGATACTACCAAAATTAAATATATGATGGCTAATTATTATGCGCTGGTTACTGAAATTGATGTTTGGGTGGGTAAAATTTTGAATAAACTCGATGAATTGAAATTGCGTGACAATACTTTAATTGTGTTTATGAGCGACCATGGAGAAATGCTTGGTTCACACGGAATGCGCGAAAAAAATATTTTTCTGGAAGAATCTGTTCGAGTTCCATACATTCTCAATTTCCCCGGTAAAATTTCTTCTAAGAAAATTGATACAGCAATTTCGACTATAAACACATTTGCAACCGTGTTAGATTATGCTGGCATAAAAGCCGAAAGCGATGGTTATTCGTTGAGAAACTTAGCCGAAGGAGGAAAGCCTACGACTGACTTTGCCATTTCGGAATGGAATTATGTACTAAATCAGAAAATACCAAACTTGATGATTCGTACCAAAGATTGGAAATTGATGATCTGTAGAAGCAATGATAATAATGGAAATGACGCATTGTATGATCTGAAAAATGACCCGTATGAGCTTAATAATTTGCTATTTACGAGCAAAGACAAATACAAGAAAACAGCTGAAATGCTAAAAAACAAATTGTATCAGCAACTTGTAAAATCAAATTATTCCTACGCCGAAGAAATTAAAAACAGAGTATTCTAACTGCTAATAATAAAATAATATGAAAAATCGAATCCTATTTTTTGCTATTTCATTGTTTTTCTGCTTTTCAATGGTTGCGCAACCGATGAAAAATAAAACCTATAACATTGAAAATGAGAAAGTTTTATACACAGTAGGGTATGCTCACCTCGATACCCAATGGAATTGGGATTACGCGACTACCATTAATACTTATATCCCAAACACCATGGAAGAAAACTTCCGTTTGTTTGAAAAATATCCGGATTATGTATTCAATTTCACCGGTTCACGTCGGTATAATATGATGAAGGAGTATTATCCGGAGATGTACAAGAAGGTTATTGAGTATGTAAAAAAAGGCCGTTGGAATGTTTCTGGCTCATCGGTTGATGAAGGAGAAGTGAATATCTCATCTTCCGAATCGGTTATCCGTCAGGTGCTTTATGGAAATCAATTTTTCAAAAATGAATTTGGAAAAGAAAGTGTAGATTATATGTTGCCCGATTGTTTCGGGTTTTTGGCAAATTTGCCATCAGTGTGGAATCATTGTGGTTTGCTGGGGTTTTCTACCCAAAAACTCACTTGGAAATCGGCAGTGGGACTTCCATTTAATGTAGGAATTTGGAATGGTCCCGATGGCAAAGGCATTATTGCAGCTCTCAACGCAACAGATTATACCGGACATGTTGTTCCACGGTTGGATAAGGATAGTGCGTGGGTAGCACGATTAGATGATAACCAAAAAAAATATGGTTTCTCATTTGATTATCGTTATTATGGAGTTGGCGACCGTGCTGGAGCTCCACGCGAAAATGACATTTTTTATGCGGTAAATAGTATGAATAATGCAGATTCGAAAATTAAAGTTGTGTTATCGTCGTCCGATCAAATGTACAAAGACATTACGCCTGCAATCCGCAAAAAACTGCCTACTTATTCGGGTGATTTATTGTTGATTGAGCACAGTGCCGGTTCAATGACTTCGCAATCGTATATGAAACGGCAAAATAGGAAAAATGAAATTCTGGCTCAAGCTTCAGAGCAGACAGCTTCTATTGCCGATTGGTTTGGAAATGCAAAATATCCGTTTGCAAAGCTCAATAATTCGTGGGATTTGGTTTTAGGCAGTCAGTTTCATGATATTTTGCCCGGAACAAGTATTCCAAAGGCCTACGAATATGCCTGGAACGATGAGTTTATTGCTGCCAATGGTTTTTCGGAAGTATTGAAAAACTCCTTGAAAACAATTTCTAACAAATTGAATACCAATACAGTAGGAAGAGCATTAGTGGTTTACAATCCGGTGGAAATTGCACGTGAAGATGTGGTAACTGCCGAACTAAGTTTTGATAAACTGCCCGTAGATATTCAGGTTTTTGATAGAAACGGTGTGGCACTCAAAACACAAATCATTGAACGAAAGGATAATAAATTGAAATTTATTTTTTCAGCAAATCTTCCTTCGGCAGGTTTGGCTGTTTTTGATGTACGAGAAATTATGAACACATTATCGCTAAAATCAAGTTTGTCTGTTACTAATCAAAGCATTGAAAATGAATACTATCGTGTAAAAATTGCTTCCAACGGCGATATTTCGAGTATTTTTGATAAAAAAGCTTCTCGGGAATTGTTATCCAAACCGGCTCGGTTGGAATTTTTGAGTGAGAAACCATCTATATATCCATCGTGGAATATGGATTGGAAAGACAGAAAAAATGCGCCAATTGACTATTTAGATAAAGAGGCAAGTATTTCCATTTTAGAAAACGGTCCAGTTCGTGTTTCGCTGCTGGTAAAACGCAAAGGACAAAACTCTGAAATTGAGCAAATTATAAGTCTTTCTGACGGCGAGTCAGGAAAACGTGTAGAAGTCAGCAACAAGCTGGATTGGCAATCGAAAGGAGTCTCGTTGAAAGCCTCATTCCCGCTAACAGTTAGCAATCCGAAAGCCGCTTACAATGAAGGAGTTGGCGTAATTGAAAGAACAAACAATAATGAAGTGAAATTTGAAGTGCCATCCAAAGAATGGTTTGATTTGACAGATAAAAAAGGCGATTATGGTGTGTCGATTTTGGAAGACTGCAAATATGGCTCGGACAAACCAACCGACAATACGCTTCGACTTACTTTGATGTACACGCCGGGAATTTGCAAAGATTGCGGAAATTACAGCTATGAGTCAACTCAGGATTGGGGTATTCATAATTTTAACTACGCCATTTATGGTCATAAGGGGAATTGGATTAACGGACTTTCGCAATGGCAGGCAAAATTCATAAACCGACCATTGATAGCTTTCGAAACCACCAAACACGAAGGAAATTCAGGAAAAGAATTTTCGTTGATTAAAACAAATTCACCACAGGTTGGCGTAATGGCTTTCAAAAAAATGGAAGTCGCCGATTATTATCTGGTACGATTAAATGAACTTTCGGGCATTGACACAAAAGCTGTTAAGCTCACTTTTCCAGCAAATGTAATTGATGCTTACGAAGTTAATGGTCAGGAGCAAAGAATTGGAAATGCTGATTTTAAAAACGGCAAATTGAGTTTCGACTTATCTCATTATTCTATTCGCAGTTTTGCGGTGAAACTGGAAGCTGCCAGCAACAATAACGCGAAAATGGCTCAAGTACCGCTTACCCTACCCTATAATTTTGACATGATAAGCTTTGATACAAACAGACAAGATTGCGGTAAATCAGCTAGTTATCCTGCCGAATTAATTCCTTCGGAAATTGTAAGTGAAGATATTCACTTTAAAATAGGGAATAGGACCGACCGTGAAAAAAATGCAGTTAAAGCCGACGGACAAATTATCAATCTGCCTGACGGAGAATATAGCAAACTTTATATATTGGCTTCTGCTACTACCGATACAAAAGCAATTTTTAGCATTGACAATCAGTTGATTAATTTAAATATTCAAGCTTGGAATGGTTTTGTAGGTCAACATTATAACCGTATTTTTGAGTGTGGCAACCACTTTAATCCAGTGAAAAGTATTCAAAATCCTTATTATAATCAGGATAATATTGCTTGGTATGCTTCACACTCACACTATGCGTATCCTACTGAAAATAAGGCATATCAGTATTGCTATTTGTACAAATATGAAATTAAATTGCCAAAAGGGGCAAAAACGGTAACGCTTCCTAAAAACGATAAAGTTATTCTATTTGGAGCAACTGTAACAAAAGATGAAGCAGCTGATATACAGCTTTCATTGCCTTTATTTGATGATTTTAAAGATGCTAAAACCGTTCAATTAAGGTAAAATAATTCAACTATTTGCAATAACTATCAATCAGACCTAAATGAAATTAAATAGATTGCTTTCCGTTTTTCTTGCACTAATTATCTGTTGTGGGATATTGGCTGCGTCAAAAAACCAGTTCAAGAAAGAGCGTTTTTCGTTAACGGCCTATAATTTTGGCAGTTTAGGTAAACTGGTTCCCATGCAACAGTTAACAACGCTCCACGAGGCCGGATACTGTGGAATAATTCTTAATTCGCAAACCAAACAGGACACGCTCAATATCGACACATTTATTGTAGAATCCAGAAAATTCGCCAATTTTTCGGTACACGCTGTCATGGTGCGTTACAATTTTGACGATGCACAGCGTGAAAATTGGAAATTGATAGTGAATAAAATTGCCAATATGCACATTGAACTGTGGATTATTTTTGGAAAAAAAATGAATGGTATAACAGACCGGTTTATTGAGGAAAAATTAAGAGAAGTGGTACGATATTCGGCAAAAAAACAGGTAAAAGTTATTCTTTATCCACACAGTTTGTGTTATATCGCTTCGGCGGAAGCGGCATTGCCTTTTGTTGAAAAGATTAATAATCCGAACCTGAAACTTGCAGTTCATCTTTGTCATGAAATACGGGCCGGAAATGGAAGTAGAATGGATGCGGTTTTTGAGAATGTTCGTAAATATATTGGAGCAGTTACACTGGCAGGAACAGATTCTGTGGCCGATTTTTCAAAACCATCGAACATGGATAAAAGTACTATTAAACCGATTGGTGAAGGTAATTTTAATATGCATCATTTTATTCAGCCTTTAAAAAAATCGGGTTACAAAGGAAATATTGGTTTTATCAATTTTAAAATTGAAGAAAATCCAGCGGAGTATTTGAATAGCTCGATACAAAATTGGAATGATTTATTAAAAAACGCAAAATAGATTACACATGAAAAAAATACAACTATTAGCTGCTGCAATTGCAATTACAGCGACTGGAAATGCAGCTAAAAAAGTAAAAACAGACAAAAATGTATTGATAATAATTGTTGATGATCTAAACAATACCTTGGCATGTTATGGCAATAAAATTGTGAAAACGCCGAATATTGATCGCCTTTCTAAAATGGGTGTGCAATTTAACAATGCATATTGTAATTATCCGGTGAGTGGACCAAGCCGATCTTCGTTTCTCACGGGCTTATACCCCGAAACTACCACCATTTTAGATAATTCAACGCACTTAAAAGATGTGCTAGGCGATAGAATAACATTGCCTTATTTATTTAAGCTAAACGGTTATTATACAATGGGTCTGGGCAAGGTGTTTCATGGAACAAATGAAGATAACGACCCAAAATGTTGGAATGAACAATATGGATATGGACCTACAGCAATTGGCAAAACTGGAGTGGGCAGAAACATAAGCAATGGTGCCCTAAAATGGTGCGAATGGATGGCTGCAAATGGCACCGATGAGGATTTACAAGATGGACAGAATGCCAAAAAAGCCGTAGAGTTTATCAAGAAGAAAAAGGAGCAACCGTTTTTTCTTGCCGTTGGTTTTCATAAACCTCACGACCCGTTTATTGCTCCAAAACGTTTTTTCGATATGTACCCGCTTGATATGTGCAATCCGCCCGTAGTTCCTGAAGGTTGGAAACCACCCTATCCACATACTTTGCCAGGCGAAACAAAGGTTTTCAATCAATTTACCGATACCGACAAACGGGAATTTATACGGTCGTATTATGCCTGTACAACTTTTATGGATGCACAAGTTGGAAAGGTTTTGAAAGCTTTGGAAGATTCAAAACAAATGGACAACACGCTTATTATTTTTATGGGCGATAATGGCTATCATTTAGGTGAGCAAAACTGGTGGAATAAAGTTACATTGTTTGAAAAAGGAACAAATCCACCCTTTATTATTGTTGGAAATACGGTAGGAAAGAAGAACGTAATATCCAATTCGATGTTCGAGTTTGTAGATCTTTACCCCACTTTGGTAGATATTTTCAGGCTTAAAAATGCACCCAACTATTTAGAAGGTAAAAGTTTTTTACGCAGCATCCAACATCCTGAATTGCCTTTCCGCAATGTGGTTTATACCATAGTTAAGCGGGGTTTGTTTTTAGGTAAAATGATTAAAACAGAGAAATGGAGGTATGTAGAATGGGACGATGCTAAAATGGGTATTGAGTTGTACAATCAGGAAAACGACAAATACGAATACAATAACCTGGCACAACAATCTGAATACAGTAATGTGTTGAACGATATGAAAAAATTAATGGCTGAAACAAAGAGGAAATAGAATGCTTGAAATGAAAAATTGTGTGAAATATATCATAGTATTTGTTTTTTGTTTTTCGATAAAAGACATTTATGCGCAAAGCCCAACAGAATTGAAGGCCATTTCGCAATTCAATTGTGAGAAAAATATTGTTTATAAAATCATTAAAGGCGATACGCTGGATATGAATATTTATTTCCCTAAGCAAAAACCTGTAAGAAAAATGCCTGTAATGCTCTTTACTCACGGCGGTGGATGGGGTGGTGGCAACAAAAATGGGATTTTGGGGCGGGATTTTGTAACCACACTGAAAATCTTGAATGAGAATGGAATCGCTTGTGCAACAATTGAATACAGATTAACTCGCAAAGGAATTTCAACGGTTTACGATTGTGTGGTTGATTGTAAAGATGCTGCTCGGTATTTGATGAAAAATGCTGAGAAATTTTCGTTGGATATAAATAAAATGGGAGTTTGGGGTGGTTCAGCTGGTGGCCATTTGAGTTTAATGACAGCTCTTGGAAAGAATTCTGACTTTATAGGAGACGAGGAATTAAGTAAGTATAATCCTCAATTTGTGTGTGTTGCTTCGTATTTCCCGCTTACTTCATTTGTGAAAAGTGAATACTTGGTTGGTTCAAATTTTGATAAACCATCACGGTTTATTACGATGTTTGGAGGTTTGCTTTCTGAAAACGAGAAACTGGCAAAAGCTTTAAGTCCGGCTGAAATTCTGACGAAAGATGCCCCGCCAATTTTGCTGCTTCACGGCGATAATGATAAGATTTTACCAATTGCCCAATCGAATTATATGATGGAAGTAGCCAAAAAAGTGGGTGCAAATGTAAGTTTATTGGTGGTGATAAATGGCGGACACAGCTTTAATGGCGATAGCATTTCTCCTACTATGACAGAGATTAATGAATATTCGGCTGATTTTATGATGAAATATTTATTGGACAAAAAACAAAAATAATAGGGATTATATAAGTTGAAATTTTATCGACCCCCCAACCCCTGACCTCACCCCACCGCTCTCCAAATGGAGAGGGAGTAAGAAGGGAGAAAGAGTGATATTTGCATATTCTAAAAATAAAAATTCTGGGCTTAAAGCCCCCATTTTGAGGGTCAAAAGCAAAAAAAATAAAACTAAGCAATAATATTAAATATCCCAACTTACATAATATATAATTTATGGAAATTAATAAACTTGGAATTGCCACATTAGCATTGGTATCCATTTTCCCAAAAATAAGTTTTGGTCAGGACAAACGGCCTAACGTGCTGATTATTATGACTGACCAGCAACGTTGGGATGCCATGCGATGTGCAGGAAATATGGAAATAAGTACACCAAATATGGATCGCATTGCCAAAGAAGGTGTTCAATTTACCAATGCCTATTCAGCTTGTCCAGTTTCTGTGCCGGCGAGAACTTCTATTTTAACAGGAAGAACAATATTCAACAATAAAGTATTGACAAACAATGATTCTGAAAGTGATAGTGTACCAAAACTTCGGACTTTTGATATGATTTTATCAACAAATGGTTATCGGACTGAATATTATGGAAAATATCACAGTCCGTATCAGTTTGCTACCATGTATGACAATCCGGTTTATCCCACCAATAAAACAAGAGGAACTAATCTACCTTCGAAGACTGAAGGACTTCGTAAATATCTTGATGAATTAGGTGTTCCAGTTACAAAACCAATTGGAAACGAATTAATTGACAATATGAGTCTTCGTACGTATACGCCATTAGCTATTGATTTATATTATGGTGAAAATAATGATGAATCGGAAGTAACTGTAAAAGGCAAAACTAAGAAAAAAGGAGGTCAGGGCGATAGCTTTGGAATAATTCAAAGTGGCGATAATGCCTCATTGGCGGCTTATGAAGGTAGTGAGGGTTTAAAAGCATTGCAAAGTATGAAAGCCGGACAGCCATTTTCTTTGACTTGTTCGTTTGGACCTCCACATCCACCATTTATTGTCCCTAAAAAATATGCTGACATGTACGATCCTCAAAAATTGTCAGTAAGCCCGAGTATTAATGACAACTTAATCAACGCACCTTACACGTTAAGTTCCAATCCAACTGATGCTCGTTTCAAAAATGAAGAGATGAACAAGCAAATGAAAATGATTTATTATGCCATGATTTCGCAAGTAGACGAATGGGTGGGAAAATTGCTCGACGAATTAGATAAAAAAGGAATTGCTAAAAATACCATTGTGCTTTTTGTGAGCGATCATGGTGAATTATTGGGTGATCACGGCTTGGTAAGCAAAAACAAAATGTACGAAGGATCGGTTCGCATACCGTTGATGATACGCTACCCAGGAGTTATTCCGGCAGGAAAGAAGGTGAACACGGCAGTTTCTCATCATGATATTTTTGCCACTATTTTGGATTATACTAGAATGAAAGCACCAGAAAATGATGGACGAAGTTTGCGCAAACTGATTGATGGCAAGAAAGACAATGTTGATTATGCCGTTTCAACCTGGGGAGCTATCAATAATGGCGGTCCGTTTATGATACGCAAAGGTGATTGGAAAATGATTGTTTATCTTCAAATGGGTGAAAAAAAACCACGGAATATTTCCGCACTTTACAATTTGAAAGCTGATCCACTGGAATTGAAGAATTTGATTGGAAATAATCCAGAAAAAGCAACTTACGAAAAAATTACAGGAGAATTAAAACAAACCCTGAAAGACTGGATGATTAAAACTAAGACGCTTTATGTTAGGGAATTAGAAAATACAAAGCTATAAAAAAAACAAACATGAAGTTAAAACAATTTGTATTAATTTTTGCATTAATATTATCAACAAATTATGCTATGCCTGGAACACCTGTTGCGAGCATAGTGTTCTCGAGTCCAGCTGTATACAATAACCTGACACATTATACAACAAGTTCAACAACGAGCGAATCATATACGATTCAAACCACCAAAGCGGGAATTCCATGCAGGCAAATACCACCTTCGAAATATGGCTATTTTAATGTAAATGATATTGCCATTCCCTTGACACAAAAGAATTTAATTTTCAACATTACTTTTTTCGATGAGGGTAATTATAAAATTAATTTACAATACAATGCCAGTGATGGGAATAGATATAAATCGCTTTCATTTTCGCAAACAGGTTCAAATGCATGGGTAACTGCAAAAGTGGCTATTACAAATGCTGCACTTAACAATTTGCAAAACAACACTTCCGATTTCAGAATTTCAGGGTCTGGTGGCGACATTTTCATTAAAGAAATTACGATTGAAACTGGAACAATAAACCCACAAACAGAGCCAATTCCGTTTACAACAGCGAGTTCCTATTCAGAATTAATAGGTAAATCGGTAGCAGGTTATCAAGTTTGGTTTGTTGCCGGAAATCCTACTTCGGGTTGGACGCATTGGAGTGCAGGAACTTCTGGCGCACCCGGCAAAGGCACATCTCACTTCGAAATTTGTCCCGATATTACCGAATACTCCGACCTAGACCTGAAACCAACAAACTTAGCCCCAATGGGAAATGGCAATCCATTTAAATTATTTACTTCGTCATCACAATCGGTTATTGACATTCATCTAAAATGGATGAAAGATTACGGAATAGATGGCGCAGCTGTTCAACGATTCATTAGCAGTATTGGTAATTCGATTATTCAATCGCCCAACTCAACACCCCTTAAAATTAAACAAGCAGCCGAAGCCAACGGACGCATTTTTTACATTTGCTACGATACTTCATCGGATGGTTTTGCAGGCACATGGGCCGATGTAATTAAGTTTGACTGGGTATATAATGTGGAACAAAACAATAATTTAACGACTTCTCCAGCGTATGCTAAAGTTGGAAATAAGCCAGTAGTTCAACTTTGGGGACCAGGTTTTAAGGATAATGATTGCACAGTAGCTGAAGCGCTGGATTTGATTGATTTTTTGCAGAAACGTGGTTGCTATGTTATTGGTGGCACACCTACTCATTGGCGCGATTATGGTAGTGATTCGAGAGGTCCTTCAAATCCTGCACCAAACAATGAAGATTATATGCCGGTTTATTTAAAATATGATATGATTTCGCCTTGGATGGCTGGTCGTATTAGAACTGTTGCTGATGCAAATAATTTTTATACGCATTGGCTTGATGATAAAACCAAATGTGACCAAAACAATATTAAATATATGCCATGTATCTTCCCCGGTTTTGGTTGGTCGAACTGGAACAGTGGATCACCAAACTCTGCACCAAGATCAAATGGTGAATTTATGTGGGCACAAGCCAGAAACATTAAAAAGCTGGGTGTCAGTTCTATGTATTTTGGTATGTTCGATGAGTATGACGAAGGAACTGCTATTATGAAAAATGCCACCGACTGGAGTACAATTCCAACCGATCAATATTTTCAAACATCGAGTATTGATGGCATTTGGTGCTCTTCCGATTTTCAGCTTAGAACTGCTGGAGCTGCTATCGAAATGCTCAAAGGCACTCGACCTGTAACAACAAATGTTCCTGTTCCATATTCCAACGGACCGGTTTATTACCGCAATAGTTTTGAATCAAGATCGCAAACTTATTTTATTACCAATAGTAGTGGTGTTAATGTCTATTCTACAGGCACATACAATCTCGATCCATGTTTTTATAAAAATAGTTTGTTGTCAAGTTCAAATGTGTTATCGCCCAATGTTGCTATCCAGCAATCAAATACTAAAAATGGACTGTCATCTGTTCTGTTTACAGGAACAGTTTCAAACAGTTCGGTCGTTTCAAAGTATTATTACAAAATTTCTGAAGTGAAAATTGCTGTTAAACCCAATATGAAAATTTCGTTTTGGAAAAAAACATTGTCAGACTTGGGACGCTATGTATCTGTTGATATTAGCACAAAAAACAACAAAACATTGCGCGACTACGGATATGTTGATCAAAATGGAACTATCATGCATCCGCTTTCGCCACGGGGAACAGTTAGTGGAGATTATGAACAGTTTATTTGTAAATTTGGTAGCGGAATTTTACTTGGCGACACCATCACAGGCATTGTAATTGGCTATGAAAATACAGGAACTGGAACATATACGGCATATATAGATGATATACAGATAGATGAACTTCCAGATATCACTTCATTTAACTTTCCATACAGTCGGGAAATGTTGAACATTGCATCCCCAAGTTTGTCGAATGGGAAATATAAATTGAAAATGCCTGAAAATGCTAATTACACTTTGCAGGTTTTCAATGTATCGGGTAAACTTTTGTTGAGTGAAAATTTCAACAATTCGGAAGTCGATTTGGATATAAGTAATTATGGGAATGGGGTTTATATTCTGAATATTTCAACTGACAAGAAGAAATATACCCAGAAATTAGTAAAATTATAAGAAAACTAATAGAAAATGAAAAACTCAAAATTCTCAAATTTATTGTTAATTGGTGCAGCAGGTTCAGTTTGTATACCAACAATTGCACAGCAAAAAGTGAAACCTAATATCGTCATTATTATGGCAGATGATTTGGGTCATGGCGATTTAAGTTGTACACTTGGAAAAACACCTACTCCAAATATCGACCGCATTTTTGCACAAGGAACTCGTTTTGGGAATTTTATGACTTGTATGGTCAGCAGTCCTACAAGAGCAGGGCTTTTGACTGGTTTGCATCCTTTACGTACAGGACAGGGACCAGAAACCGATGGAACATTGGATCCAAACATTCCAAATCTTGGAAATTATTTCCAGAAAGAAGGCTATAAAACCGGACTTTTTGGTAAATGGCACAACAGCCCATCACCTCGCGTTCATCCCGAAGCAATTAGCGTGAATAAATACGGATTCGATCGTTTTGTCGGTTTCTATGCAGGTGGTCTTGACTATTTCACAAAAGGATATTCAGGTTGGTTTCACGATGATAAGTTGATTGAAGATGAAATGGATTATTCTACCGATTTATTGTCGAAATATGCCATAGAATTTATGGATAAAAGTCGTAAAGAGAATCAACCATTTTTGTGCTATGTACCATTTAATGCAGTTCATGGGCCGTTAAATGTAAAAGAAGATGTATTAAAACGAGTTCCAGAAGCAATTCGTAATAAAATAACAAAAACGAGAACTGTGGATGAATACCACCGTCTTCTCAATTATCCGCCTGAAATACGAAAATATAATTTGGAGAGGTTTAAAGACGATTCATGGAAGCTTCAGACAGAGAAGCTTTCGCGTGATGAAATTGCGCTTTTATATTCTGCAGTGCTCATTTCGCTCGACGATAATGTGGGTAAAATTATGGATTATTTGAAACAAACTAATCAGCTGGAAAATACCATTGTACTTTATTTTTCAGATAATGGAGGAACTCCCGATGCCGGAAATAATTATCCGTTTAAAGGATTCAAACATTCAACGGATGAAGGTGGAATCCATTCGGCTGCTGCGATGATGATTCCGAAAATAGTATTGCCAAAAGTAAAAAATGATGTAAACGAGATGCTGGGTTATTTAGATATATTTCCAACTTTGGCTGAATTGACCAAAACGAAACAGCCGCTTCCTGCAAATCTCGACGGAATAAGCATTGTTGATAAATTGAAAGGAACTGCCAAGCCACAAAACGACCGGTATTATTATTGGTCGTGGCGCGATCACGATGTGGTTCGGTCTGATAGATGGAAATTGGCGCGTTATTTCGATAAAGTTGAGTTGTATGATATGGTAAATGATATCAGTGAAACCAAAGAAGTTTCGGCTACAAATCCTGAAATTGTAAAGGAATTATTGAAACAAGTTGATATAGAGTCACGCAAATTGGGTGTTGCCAATGCATTTTTACCCTTGAATATAAAACCTGAAAGTCCAAAACCATCGGGAAGTTCTATTGCTATTGAGTTTGACATTAAATCAGCTGACGACCAGAAAAAACAAACTATTCCGATTTTAAATAAGCCATTTGGTGTTTTAGCCGATTACTACATCGAATACGACATTAAAATAGAAGGAACTTCCATTCCTTCCATCTGTTTTTTCTCTCCATTAAAAGGGAACAATCCATTTTTTGATGCTAGACAAGGTGTAGATTTAAACGGAAAATTAGTTCAATCGCCCACAATTTTCGACTCAAAATGGAAACATGTAGCAGTTGGATTATGTGCTTTTGCGCCACATGATTACAGTCAATTTGGACTCACTTTCAAATTCAACTCTATTGGGAAAGCCACTATCTACATTGATAATGTATTGATTAAAAACACAAAAGGCGAAGTTATTCAGGAAATTTTTGTCGATAAATTCAACCAGAAAGGATTTAAATCGCCTAATGTATCACTAATAAACTTTTGATATGTAGCTATATAAAAAATTAAGCATTATATAAAAAAAGCATTATGAAAACAACAATTTTAGTTTCTCTAGCCACTTTTATTACTGGTGTTTTATTAACAGCAGCATTTTCGAGCTATAAATCGAAATGGCCTGAATCAAATAACATTGTTGTTTCAGGAGTTAACCCAATGATAACCAAAGTGGTTTATAGTACTGCTGAAAGTGCAACCACTGGTTATTATTTCCCAAAACACGATAATTTGTTGGTTATGGATCGGTCTAACGCCGAAGTTGCCGAAGCATTTATCGTTCAAGTCGCACCTAGTAATTATACTCATAGACATATACATGATAATACAGAACAAATTTTCTATATTCTTTCGGGTAAAGGTCGATTGGAGTTGGAACGTTGCGGAGAAAAAGAAAGTTTTACTCTGAATACTAAATATTTAGTACATGTTCCACGTAACTGCTTTCACCAGACTTTTTGTGAAGGAACTGATTCACTGAAATACTTGGCAATTGATTGTTTCCCGATGTCATATAATCCAGATGAACCAACCTGGGATTCGCATGCCAGAGCTGTATGTAAAATGAACAATTGGAGCTATGATGAAACCAAAATAAAGAAAAGTACAATGTCAAAACAAAAATAATCTAACTGCAATGATATATAAATATTTACCATTTTACAATGTACCATTTACTATATAAGAAGTAACAGATTATCAGCAAAATAGAAGATTATTAATACGACATTATATTATTCTCATTACTTCCTTAAATACAAATCAAATCTAAATTTTAAATAAAATGATAAACTCAGGATTAATTTACAATATTATTAAACGGCAATTATTGCTGATTCCTTTATTTTTATTCTTTAGTGTTTCCATAGCTTTCGGACAGCTTTCTCCTCCAATAAAAAGTGTAGCACCCATTGATCCCAAGTCAATTGACCTTACACAACCAACTCTCTTTTTGGTACCCTATACACATCTTGATGACGTGTGGCGGTGGTCTTATCCGGAAGTAATACGAGAGTTTCTGAAGAAAACCTTGGATGATAATTTTGATGCCTTCGAAAAGTACCCGAATTATGTATTTAATTGGTCGGGAGCAAGCCGTTATCAAATGATGCAGGAATATTATCCCGAAAAATACGAAGAACTCAAAAAGTGGGTTGCAGCTGGTCGTTGGTATCCAAGTGGGAGCTCTTGGGTAGAGAATGATGTAAACGTACCATCGACAGAAGCAATGATTCGTCAGCTACTAATGGGTACACAGTATTTCCAAAAAGAATTTGCTAAAGAAAGCCGTGAGTTTATGTTACCAGACTGCTTCGGTTTTCCATACTCATTACCCTCCGTGTTGAGTCATTGTGGAATTCGCGGTTTTTCAACCCAAAAGTTAACATGGGAATCGGCTAACGGAATTCCGTTCAATGTAGGTCGATGGATTGGGCCCGATGGAAAATGGGTGATTGCCGCCCTAAATGCAGGAAATTACGCTGGTGCTCATAAAAATGTTTACAGCACAGATGAAAAGACACTTTTACGGTTAAAAGAAAATCAGAAAAATTCAGGACTTCCTATTGATTATTACTATTTGGGTGGCGGTGATAAAAACAATGCTGACCGTGGCGGATCAATACGTAAGGTCAATCTTGAAATACTTGAAAAAAGTTATACAACTCAGGGACCGATTAAGGTAATTTCCGGACAGGCGGACCTTATGTTTAGAGCTATTACAGATGAGCAAGCTGCTAAATTCCCAACATGGAATAAGGATTTATTGCTTGTAAAACATTCAACAGGGGTACTCACATCGCAAGCTTACACCAAAAAATTAAACCGCGATGCTGAGATTTTGGCCGATGCCAGTGAACGCGCGACTGTTTCTGCTCACTTATTAAAAGGTGCTGAATATCCTTATACTACACTAAATAATGCGTGGGGATTAATGCTTCGTAATCAGTTTCACGACAACCTTCCGGGAACAAGTTTACCCAAAGCATACGAACATGGTTGGAACGATGGTATTATTGCTTTGAATCAGTTTGCCGGAGTTTATAAAGATGCAATTGGAACTTTGGCTCAATCACTTAATACCGATATACAAGGAGTTCCCGTGCTAGTTTATAATCCACTTTCAATTTCACGTAAAGATCATGTGGAAGCGTTTGTGCCTGATGAATTAGCAAATGCAGCATCATTAGCAGTATTTGAAGCCAATGGAAAAGAGGTTCCTTCGCAAATTACAATCGGTTTTGATGGTCAAAAACGTATTATTTTTTTAGCAGATCTTCCTCCTGTTGGAGCTGCGGTTTATTCGTTTCGCGAAGCAAAATCTCAAATTAAAAACTCTGAATTGGTTGTTCGCACTAATTACTTAGAAAACAACTGTTTCAAAGTATCAATAGATAAAAACGGTGACATATCAAGTGTTTTAGACAAAAAAATTAACAAAGAATTACTTAAAAGCCCCATACAACTTGAGTTTGGAAAAGACTTC
>JBBRHJ010000022.1:0-25555 GCA_038222885.1 Bacteroidales bacterium
AGTCACGCATTGCTTTTGCAACGAATCATACATGGACAAATAATGTGAATGAAATTTACAAATGCATAGAAAACTTTTCCAAATAATAAGTATTTCATGAAACAACAGAGTCACAATTTTAAAGATGAAGTAAATCTATGAAAACATTAGAAATTATTTTCTGGATATTATTAGCCATTATTTTCTATACATATATAGGATATGGAATGGTATTATTTATAATGATACGTGTTAAAAGGCTATTTAAAAAGAAAAAGCCCTTAACAATTAGGGAGGATGAATTACCTGAAGTTACGCTCCTAATTGCGGCATATAACGAACAGGATTATGTCAAAGCTAAGGTTGAAAACACTCAGAGTTTGAATTACCCAACTGAAAAATTACATCAAATATGGGTAACTGATGGGTCAAATGATGCAACTCCTAATTTGTTGGCAGAGTATAAAAACATTGAAGTGCTTCATAAACCTGAAAGAAACGGAAAAATTGCAGCTATGAATCGTGCTGTGAAATATGTAAAATCTCCAATCGTAATTTTTTCAGATGCAAATACATTGTTGGGGAAAGAATCAATTCGTAAAATAGCTGAAATGTTTGCTGATCCTAAAACTGGTTGTGTTTCAGGTGAAAAGCGTATTTTTAATGCAGATTCTGAGGCTGCATCGGCTGCTGGAGAAGGTATTTATTGGAAATATGAATCAGCATTAAAACGCTGGGATGCTGAACTGTATTCCGCTGTGGGTGCTGCTGGTGAACTGTTTGCCATCCGTACAGAGCTATTTAACGAGGTAGAACCTGATACATTGTTGGATGACTTCATAATTTCGTTAAGAGTTGCTATGCAAGGTTATAAGATTGACTATGACCCCGAAGCTTACGCCATCGAAACTGCCTCTGCTAATGTGAAAGAAGAATTGAAGCGTAAAATTCGCATTGCTGCTGGTGGAATTCAATCCATTGTCCGTCTTTATCCTCTGTTAAATATTTTCAAGTACGGCATGCTTTCATTTCAATATATTTCGCACAGGGTGTTAAGATGGACTATTACTCCTTTGGCTTTAGTGTTGTTATTGTTAATAAATATTGTTTTGGCATTTAATTCAACACTTTTTTTAGTAATTTTGGGACTTCAAGTTTTATTTTATTTATCGGCTTTTATCGGTTGGAAACTTGAAAATAAAAAACTAAAAGTGAAAATTTTCTTTATACCTTATTATTTTTTCATCATGAATTACGCTGTTTTTATGGGATTTGGAAGATATTTACGTAATTCTCAGAGTGTAAATTGGGAACGTGCACAAAGAGCTAAATAATTCGACATCAAACATATAAATCAATATTAAATTAAATATTATGAGTAGAATACTAATTACAGGAGGTGCAGGATTTATTGGTTCACACTTAGGCGATAGGCTATTAAAAGATGGACATGAAGTAATTTGTCTAGATAATTTTTTCACTGGACGCAGAAAAAATATTGAACATAATCTATCAAATCCGTATTTTGAGTTTGTACGTCATGATGTTACAACTCCATACATGGCTGAGGTCGACGAAATTTATAATTTAGCATGTCCAGCTTCTCCGATTCATTATCAGTACAATCCGATTAAAACGGTAAAAACTTCGGTAATGGGAGCAATTAATATGTTAGGCTTGGCCAAGCGTGTTAAAGCCAAAATTTTACAAGCTTCTACAAGCGAAGTTTATGGCGACCCAAGCGTACATCCTCAATTTGAAGAATATTGGGGAAATGTAAATCCAATCGGGATTCGATCGTGTTATGATGAAGGTAAACGATGTGCCGAAACACTTTTCATGGATTATCATCGTCAAAATGGCGTTAAAATAAAAATTATTCGCATATTTAATACTTACGGTCCTCGCATGAATCCAGATGATGGTCGAGTGGTGTCAAACTTTATTGTACAAGCATTGCGAGGTCAAGATATTACAATTTTTGGTAGTGGTGAACAAACGCGTAGTTTTCAGTATGTCGACGACTTGGTTGAAGGAATGGTAAGAATGATGAATACTGATAACTCTATAATAGGACCAATCAATATTGGAAATCCTAATGAATTTACGATGATTGAGTTAGCAACTAAAGTGATAGAATTAACGGGATCTTCATCCAAACTAATTTTCAAAGAATTACCTTCTGACGATCCCAAACAACGACAACCAGATATAACAAAAGCCGATCTTATTTTGGATCATTGGAAGCCCAATGTTCAATTAGAAGAGGGTTTAATTAAATCAATTGCCTATTTTGAGGAAGAACTGAAATCCATGAAAAAATAATTAAAAAAGAGATGAAAACTATGTGGTTCTCATCTCTTTTTTAATTAGAGAAGATCAAAAAGGGAAAAATAATAACTCGTAATTTTCAACAATTTTCTTTTGTGCTTGTTTTGATAAATAGTATATAATATTAAAATTTATGAGTTTACAATCAATTAAGAAGGGTCAAAAAATTGTCATTATCGGAGGAGGTTTTGCCGGACTACAATTGGCAAAAACATTACGAAAAGCAGATTTAAAGGTAATATTAGCAGATAAACAGAATCATCACCAATTTCAACCTCTTTTTTACCAAGTGGCAAGTGGTCGACTTGAACCTTCCAGTATTTCTTTTCCATTTCGAAAAATTTTCCAAAAAAGCAAAAATATTGATTTTAGAATGACTGATATAATCAGTATCAATCCATTAGAGAATAAAATAATGACCTCATACGATCGTACCATTACTTATGATCACTTGGTAATTGCTACGGGTTGTAAAACAAATTTCTTTGGAAATGAGCAGATTCGTGAGAACGCATTCTCAATGAAAACAACTCAAGAATCCATTGATATCCGAAACAAGATTTTTTTTAGTCTCGAAAAGGAAATTTTTGCACGCCCCGAAGACAAACAAGCTTGGATGAATATAGTAATTGTTGGAGGAGGTCCTACTGGCGTTGAATTGTCTGGTGCTTTTGCCGAATTAAAAAAGGATGTTTTACCCAAAGATTATCATAATATTGACGTCTCAAAATTCCATATTATTTTAGTGGAAGGTAGTAAGCATACACTCAATAATATGAGTGATGAATCGAAAGTTGCTTCACAAAAATACCTGGAAGAGATGGGAGTAATTGTAAAAACTGAAATAGTATTGAATTCCTATGATGGTAATGTTGCAGTATTAAGTAACGGTGAAACTATTCCCACTAAAAATGTGATTTGGGCTGCTGGAGTTACTGGGAATATTATTGAAGGAATTGAAAAAGAGGATATTATACGCAATAGATACAAAGTAAATAGGTTCAATCAATTGATCAATTACGATAATATCTATGCCTTGGGTGATATTGCTTACATGGAAACTCCTAAATATCCAAATGGACATCCTCAAGTAGCCAATGTGGCTATTAATCAAGCATATAATTTAGGAAAAAACATTCTTAAAATCTTAAAAAAACCTCAGGCTGTATTAAAGGAATATGAATATAACGACCTTGGAATGATGGCCACCGTGGGTAAACACAAAGCAGTTGTTGAGCTTCCTTTTCTAAAGTTCAAAGGTCCATTGGCATGGTATATTTGGATGTTTCTACACTTAATGCTGATTTTAAGTGTTCGAAACAAAATTGTAATTTTCTTCAATTGGGCTTGGAGTTATTGGACTAAAGATACCTCGTTGCGATTAATAACTTTCATTGATTATAAAAAAGATAAAATTGTAACTCACTAGGAGTGCAACTCAAAGTCGCGCCCCGAATAAAAACAATCACCGAATAAAATATACAAAACAGGGAAATATTTTAAAAATACTTCCCTGTTTTGTAATGTATAAAGAATGAAGTTATTTTAGGCTAATTTCTCTAATTTGCTCACATTTTTCTCAATATCTTCGTCCGATAGTGAATAATTTTGCAGATCACCTGCTAAAAATTGATCATACGAGGCCATATCAACCAGACCATGACCCGAAAGATTAAATAGAATGGTTTTTTGAGTTCCTTCTTCTTTGCATTTTAAGGCTTCGTTGATAGCTGCAGCTATGGCATGAGCCGATTCGGGAGCGGGAACTATTCCTTCGGTTTGGGCAAATAACACACCAGCATTGAATGAATCTAATTGATTGATATCTACGGCTTCCATCATCTTGTCTTTCATCAACTGACTTACAATAGTTCCGGCACCATGATATCGCAATCCGCCTGCATGAATATGAGCTGGTGCAAAGCTATGACCTAAGGTAAACATGGGTAAAAGTGGTGTATAGCCTGCTTCGTCACCAAAATCATACTCGAATTTTCCACGAGTCAATTTAGGACAAGATGCCGGCTCAGCAGCTACGAAGCGTGTTTGTTTACCGTCATTTATATTATGTCGCATAAAGGGAAACGAAATTCCAGAGAAATTAGATCCGCCTCCAAAACAACCAATCACTACATCAGGATATTCCCCTGCCATTTCCATCTGCTTTTCAGCTTCTAATCCAATAACAGTTTGGTGCAATGAAACGTGATTCAAAACACTTCCAAGTGTATATTTACAGTTCGGAGTGCTCATGGCCAACTCGATTGCTTCTGAAATAGCCGTTCCTAAACTTCCTTGATACTTGGGGTTTTTAGTGATAATTTCACGTCCGGCTTTTGTCGACATGCTAGGCGAAGGAATAACAGTTGCTCCCCAAGTTTGCATCAGTGAGCGACGATATGGTTTTTGTTCATAACTGATTTTCACCATATAAACTGCCAATTCAAGCCCAAAAGCTTTGGCTGCAAACGATAGAGCAGTTCCCCATTGTCCGGCTCCAGTTTCAGTGGTGATATTGGTAACTCCTTCTTCTTTACAATAATAAGCTTGCGGAATAGCAGAATTTAATTTATGCGAACCTACTGGACTTACACTTTCATTTTTAAAATAAATATGAGCCGGCGTTCCCAAGGCTTTTTCTAAATTATAAGCACGCACTAATGGAGTAGGACGGTAAATTTTCAAAATATCTCGCACTTCTTCAGGAATATCTATCCACGTATCAGTTTGATTCATTTCCTGATCAGAAACTCCTTTTGAGAATAAAGGATATAAATCTTCTGCTTTGATGGGTTGTTTTGTCCCTGGATGCAACATAGGCATCGGTTTTGTAGGCATATCGGCCACTATATTATACCATTGCTTGGGCAATTCGCTTTCGGGTAAGAGAAATTTTTTAGTTCTTTCCATCTGATTTTTAGATTATATTTTATATGTTTTGTTACTATTTATATGAATTAGCTCACAAAGATAAGTATAAATTGTAAAAATTAAAAGTAATAAGGGAATAAAATTGATAATATGAAAGTTGAAAAGGCTGTTTTGTGTAAGTTTAAAAACATCGAATCGATGCATCAGTAGATTAAAATTAAATGAGTACTTTTGTAATCACATTTTTAAAAATACAGATAAAAAAACTCAATATTATGGTACAATCGATGACTGGCTACGGAAAAGCAACCTGTGAATATGGAAATAAGAAAATTGTTGTTGAAATTAAATCACTCAACAGCAAACAGTTGGATGTTTCTACAAGAATCTCTGGATTGTATCGCGAAAAAGATATTGAAATCCGCAATGAGTTATCTCAGAAATTGGAACGTGGTAAAGTTGATTTTTCTTTGTATGTCGATAATTCAGGCAAAGAATCTGTTTCGCAGATTAATTCATCGGTTGTGGAGGCTTATTATCTACAGATTAAAACCATTGCAGATAATATTGGCATCGAAGTTCCTGCCAATTGGTTCGAGGTTTTGCTACGCTTGCCCGATACAATGAAAACTGAAACCATAGAGTTAGACGAAAACGAATGGCTTGAAATTAAGAAGATTATCAATATTGCCATCGGCCAACTGACTGAGTTTAGGATTCAAGAAGGTAAATCGCTCGAAAATGTTTTTGTTAACAAAATATCTCATATTGCTGAACTACTCGAACAAGTTGCACCTTACGAACAGGAACGAGTAGAAAAAATAAAAGCTAGACTTGAAGAAAATTTGTTGGCATTGTCCGACAAAATTGATTACGACAAAAATAGAGTAGAGCAGGAGTTGGTTTTTTATATCGAAAAATTAGATGTGAACGAGGAAAAAGTTCGCCTCAAAAATCACCTCGATTATTTTATTGAAACTATGCAACACGAAAAATCGCCAGGCAAAAAACTCGGTTTTATAGCCCAAGAAATTGGACGTGAAGTAAACACACTCGGTTCAAAATCAAACCACAGCGAAATGCAAAAAATCGTCGTACTGATGAAAGACGATTTGGAACAGATTAAGGAACAGGTGCTTAATGTGTTGTAAGATAGTTACAAGCTACAAGTAGACAAGGAAACGAGTAAACAAGTATTCTATTGCAGAAGATTGACTTAAAACACTAAACGCTAAACACCAAACTCTCCAACCCTTTTTAAACCAATGTCCGGAAAACTAATAATATTCTCAGCACCTTCGGGAGCAGGTAAAAGTACTTTGGTACAGCATTTGATAAAACATGATTTCGATTTAGAATTTTCAGTATCTGCCACCAGTCGTGCTCCACGCGGTGCAGAGCAAAATGGGGTGGATTATTACTATTTGACACCCGATGAATTCAGAAATCGGATAGCAAATAATGAATTTCTAGAGTACGAAGAAGTTTATCCCGATTGTTTTTATGGAACTTTGCTCAGCGAGGTTGATAGGATTTTGAATAAAGGGAGCAATATCATTTTCGATGTGGATGTTGTTGGGGGTTTAAACATTAAGAAACATTATAAAGACAAGGCATTAGCGATTTTTGTTTCGCCACCTAGTATTGAAACGCTTAGGTACAGGCTACAAGGTCGGGCAACTGATACCGAAGAAATGATACAGAAGCGGGTAGGAAAGGCAGAATTCGAAATGACTTTTGCAGCTAAATTCGATGTGATTATTGTAAATGATGAACTTGAAAAAGCAAAAATAGAAACTATAGAAATAGTAAAAAAGTTTTTGAAATAGTATTATTATTTCTTTTTCAGTATCAAATATCATATTGTAATTTTTCAATAAATAAAAAATGCTATTTTTGTAGCCCAATAAAATAAAAAGATTTTTTTAAAAACAAACAAAATCCTTTAAGGTGTTGATTTTAAATTAATTAATAGAAATAATAATTTTCAAATTCATTAAATTATAGTTATGTTAAAAGAAATTCTTTCAGTTACAGGTAAACCCGGACTTTTTAAATTGATTTCGCAAGGAAAAAATATGTTGATTGTTGAGTCTTTAATCGATGGCAAACGTATGCCGGCTTTTACGAAAGATAAAGTAGTGTCGTTGTCGGATATTGCAATTTTTACCGAAAATGAGGAAGTGCCTTTAATTCAGGTGTTTGAAAAATTAAGAATCAAAGAAAATTCTGCCGTTGCCTCAATCGACCCAAAAGCTGATAACGACAAATTGAGAACATTCATGTTGGAAGTGTTGCCCGAATACGATCGTGACCGTGTGTATCCTAGCGACATCCGCAAATTAATTACATGGTATAATATACTTATTAACAGTGGGTTTACAAGTTTTGTTGAAACAGAAACAGCTGAAACAACTGAATCGACAGTAGAAGCTGTAAAAGAATAATTCAGCTACAAAGCTTAGTTATAAACGGGCAGATTAGTTTATCCAAAATTTATAAATTGTAAATTCTGATATTCATTGCTAAATTCCTTACTATCATGTTAATAAAAGAACTTGTACAAATAATTGAAACCGAGGCCCCATTGGCTTTGCAGGAAAGTTACGACAACGCAGGTCTGATTCTTGGGCAAGAGGATAGTGAAATAAGCGGAGTGCTGATTTGCATAGATGTAACTGAAAAAGTTATAGATGAGGCTATTGCAGGAAATTTCAATTTGATTGTTTCACATCATCCATTGATTTTCAGTGGATTGAAAAAGATTACTGGACAAAATGAGGTTCAAAAGTGCGTAGCCAAAGCCATAAAAAACGATATTGCCATTTATGCTGCTCACACCAATCTGGATAATGTAGCGCATGGTGTTAGCGGAAAAATGGCAGAGAAAATTGGGTTGATCAATACCAAAATTTTGATTCCAGCCTCCAATGCTCTCTTGAAATTAGTTGTCTATGTTCCACGTTTACATATATTTAGTATACGTGAAGCACTTTTTGAAGCTGGAGCTGGTGAAATAGGAAATTATGATTCGTGCAGTTTTTCGTCGGAAGGATTGGGAACATTTAGAGCTAATGAAAATGCAAAACCATTTATTGGAAATATAGGCGAGCTTCATACCGAAACTGAATTAAGATTAGAGCTTATATTGCCCGCTCATCTGAAACACAAAGTTATTGAAGCTTTACTACTTTCGCATCCTTACGAAGAGCCAGCCTACGACATTATTGCCCTTGAAAATCAATGGAATAAAGTGGGAATGGGTATCATAGGTGAACTTGTAGAACCCGAAGATGAATTTGATTTTCTAAATCGGATAAAGTTAATTTTTAATGCAGGTGCAATTCGTCACACACAACTGTTAAATAAAAAAATTACAAAAGTGGCACTTTGTGGAGGGTCGGGGAGTAGCCTACTCGGAGCAGCCTTATCAAAGCAGGCAGATGTCTATATTTCAGGAGATTTCAAATATCATGAGTTCTTTGATGCTGAAAACAAGATTTTGATTGCAGATATTGGTCATTTTGAAAGTGAACAGTTCACAAAAGACGTTTTTTTTGAGATAATTACAAAAAAAATACCTACATTTGCAGTCCGAATTTCAGAAATAAATACAAATCCCATTAATTATTTGTAATCAATATGGCTACCGAAAAAAAAATAGAAAAAGAAATTACCGTTGAAGATAAATTATTTGCCTTATACGACCTCCAAAAAGTAGTTTCACAAATTGATGAAATCAAAATTTTGCGTGGTGAATTACCACTCGAAGTGCAGGATTTAGAAGACGAAATTATCGGTTTGAATACTCGCCTTGAACATTTCGCAGCTGAGATTACGGATATTCAAAACAATATTACCAGCAAAAAAATTGAGATAGAAGAATCCCGTACCAAAACAGCTCGTTATAAAGAACAACAAGACAATGTTCGAAATAACCGCGAGTACGATAATCTCTCCAAAGAAATTGAATTCCAAACGCTTGAAATAGAGCTTTGTGAAAAGAGAATTAAAGAATTTACTGCTGCAAAAGAAACAAAATCAGCAGATCAGAAGATTACCGTAGATCAATTATCCGAACGTAAATTGGATTTGAATCAGAAAAAAGGCGAATTGAACGAAATAGTTTCAGAGACTAAACAAGAAGAAGAAAAACTTCGTGAACATGCTAAGAAAATCGAATCACTTATCGAACCTCGATTGGTAACTGCTTTCAAACGTATTCGTAAAAATGCCCGCAATGGTTTGGCAGTTGTTTATGTGCAACGTGATGCTTGTGGTGGTTGTTTTAATAAAATACCTGCTCAGCGTCAGCTTGACATTCGTTTACGTAAGAAAATCATTGTATGTGAGTACTGTGGTCGTATCTTAGTCGATCAGGATTTAGCTGGTGTAAATCTTTCAAACGAATAGGGAATAGGCATTCTCAAAATTTATATAGTAAGGAGTTCAAATTTTGGACTCCTTTTTTTGTGCTCTATTCACCCATCCTCAGAAATTAAGAGTAAGTATTCCCATTTTTTTTGCCCTTCCATCCAGATAAAAATATATATTCAATTCTAAGCGAAAGATATTTGATCTATCTAATTGAATTCCATTTATTTAGCTTGAATTATTTTGTATTGAAATTAATGTCATTGGTGATAATAGGCACTAATGCTTATACTTTTCGTAGCAAATCACTCCAACGGTTCAACTATACTGTATTTTCTAGTTCTCTTACCCTCATTTAATTTATTTGTAGCATTGTTTTGCATTAGCAAATCGATTTCAATTTTGTCCACTGTCTCTATTTATAAATATGATATTTGAAAAATTTCTGTGTGCTTATTGAATGCTGGTAAGTATTTATAGTTTCACATAAAACAATAAATCACGATTTTTAGATATTTTACTTCACAGAAATAAACCAGTACAATTGTAATATATAGAGGTATTTACAAATGTTTTTGTAAATATAAATCAAACACATTACATAAATGCAATTTTATTATTTACAAGCATACACATATTTATCAATGTAACCATACAGGTTTAAAGTTTTAGTATTTTACATATTATATTATTTAAATATCTGATTACTAGTAAAATATAACTTATATCTAATAAATAGATTTATGTTATAATTCACAAGAGTATAAAACACATCATATTTGACTAATAATCTAATTATATATTATTTAAGTACTTGTTTATCAATAATATTAAGGCATATTATGTGAATTAATAGTTTAGCTTATCACTTGCTCTACATAATAGATATAAAGTACTTATTACTAATTTATTAATGCATATATATTACATTAATAATATATAATCCGTATTCACTTTTGTATATTCACTTTTCTACTGTTATTACAGATGTTTACGATTTGCATACGTGAAATCATTCACATATATTTGTAAACTTTTTGAATGAGGTTTTATTCACAATCATAACATGAACCATGGAAGAGAAAGATAAAATTGAAAAGATTATGCAAATTGAAAATTTGAATTCAGCTCAATTTGCAGCAGAGATCGGTATACAAGGCTCTACCCTTTCACATATTCTAAATGGAAGAAATAATCCAAGCCTTGATGTATTAAAAAAAATACTTAATCGGTTTAGAACTATCAATCCAGAGTGGCTTATTTTGGATGCTGGTACGATGTACAGGCAAGAAAAGCATTCTCAGGCACGTACTTTGTTTGATGATACTGCTGAAACTGTCAGTAATACAGATAATTATGCCCCAAAAATCAGTTCAAAAAATGAACCGCGTGTAGATACCATCCAGAGAAAAAATGAATCAATAGACTCAAAAGTTATTTCTGCAACACAAATTGATATTTCGGAAGCTCACAATACAAACTTTGTTTCAAAAAAGGTTAGCCGAATAATTGTATATTATACCGACAATACTTTTGAGGAGTTCAAATCAAATTCATGATAATGTGATATGATTTTTTGGAGCTACAAGAAATGTGTAATTTGAATTTGTATTTTAATAAACTCATAAAAGCAAACTACGCATTCTAAAATTTTAATGCTTGTTTTATCATTCTTTTATAAGACTGAATTAATTGGATTTATAAGCAACGCCTTCCAAATTGTAAATCAATGTCTTTAAGTTAAGAATTTGTTTTCGCTTAAATAGTTTTCCCGTAGGGAGTCAATATCAATAAAAGACCTTCGTTACCAGATTATAATTCCACTCCTGATAACTATCGTGGAGTGGATAAACAGGCTAATTCCCTCCTGGTTGCTAACGTGGATGAAAATTAATCAAATCAGGTCAATCAAAACTATGGTTTTAATGTCCGACGGACAATTTTATATGCTTTCACTAACTTAACGACATTAAATTGTAAATCGTAAATAATTAAATCGTAAATACTTTGTCGGTTTTGAACAATCCTCTTTTTTTTGTACTTTTGTGGTTGCTTGAACACTCCGATTTATGAGTAAATAAGTATTTAATTATCAACGATTTAAATTAATCCTAGCTGATGAAGAAATTCATGCTCGATTTGATTGTTACAAAAAATGAAACGCTAAACAGTCAATACTTCCTTTTAAAACTTACTTCTCCTGATATTCTTCCAGAAATGTTACCTGGGCAATTTGTTGAAATACTTGTAGATAACGCTCCAAATGTGTTTTTACGCCGTCCTATCTCCATTAACTACGTTGATCGTACAACCAATGAATTATGGCTGTTGATTCAAATAGTGGGCACTGGAACCCAAAAAATGGCCTCATTGAAGGTTAATGATACTGTTAATCTGATTTTTCCACTTGGCAATTCATTTACATTACCAGCCGACAAGGAACAAAAGGTTCTTTTAATTGGCGGTGGAGTTGGAATTGCTCCTCTATTATTTTGGGGATCGGTTTTGCATAGTCAGGGTTATGATTGCAATTTTCTTCTTGGAGGTCGGTCGAAAGATAATTTATTACAACTTTGTGAATTTGAAAGCTTCGGAAAAGTTTACACTACTACCGAAGATGGTTCACATGGTGAGAAGGGATTTGTTACCCAGCATTCGCTATTTAAAGACCGAAATTTCGATGTTCTCTATTCTTGTGGTCCAACACCCATGATGAAAGCAGTGGCAGCTTATGCAGCTTTAAATGAGATATTTTGCGAAGTTTCATTAGAAAATACAATGGCTTGTGGTTTTGGAGCTTGTTTATGTTGCGTTACCGATACTACAGAGGGTCATCTTTGTGTTTGTACGGAGGGTCCGGTATTTAATATTACAAAATTGAAATGGTAGATTTAAGTGTAAAATTAGGCAAATTACAAATGAAAAATCCGGTGATGACAGCATCGGGCACATTTGGCTATGGTACCGAGTACTCCGACTTTATGGACGTATCTCGAATGGGTGGTATAATTGTGAAAGGAACTACACTTCGCGCACGTCAAGGTAACCCTTATCCTCGTATGGCTGAGACTCCATCTGGGATGTTAAACGCTGTGGGACTGCAAAATAAGGGTGTTGACTACTTTATCAATCACATTTACCCTACACTTACACACTTCGATACAAATATATTTGTGAATGTGTCAGGATCGACCATAGAAGACTATATAATTACTGCTGAAAAGCTAAATTCCCTCGAAAAAATCCCTGGAATTGAATTAAATATCTCTTGTCCCAATGTAAAAGAGGGTGGAATGGCCTTTGGAACAAGCTGTTTATCTGCTAGTCAGGTAGTTAAAGAAGTGCGAAGGGTGTATCAAAATGAACTTATGGTTAAGCTTTCGCCGAATGTAACCGACATTTCGGAGATTGCGATGGCTGTTGAGGCCGAAGGAGCCGACTCAGTTTCGTTGATCAATACCTTATTAGGAATGGCAATTGATGCCGAGCGAAAAAAGCCAATTCTTTCAACTATTACTGGTGGATTATCTGGTCCGGCAGTAAAACCTATTGCCCTGCGAATGGTTTGGCAAGTGGCTCAAAGTGTAAAAATACCAGTTATCGGTATGGGTGGAATTATGAACGCAACTGATGCCATTGAGTTTTTATTGGCAGGTGCTTCGGCCATTCAGGTTGGTACTGCCAATTTCATTGACCCAACGGTTTCTATCAAGATTTTAGAAGGAATTGAGGCCTATCTTGAGCGTCATGGCTGTAAATCGGTGTATGATATTATTGGGGCATTGGAAGTGTATAGTGGACGAGAAAAGAGATAGGCTAAGGCAAAGGCTCAGGCGAAGTAAAAAATAGAAGATGGAGTATACATTTTTGAGTTTTGAGAAACTCTGAATTTGAAAATTCAAGTTGAAGAACATAATATTATTATTAATATTCGACTTAAAGTTATTCAAACACACCTTTAACTAATTAAAATCCAAACCTTATTCAAATTTCAGACTCTCTTAGAATAACACTAAACATTGAACTCAAAACACTAAACGGACTCTTTTCAAACGTTTGCACTCTTAATTTTGGGTTCATAAAATATATTTGCTCGAAGTTTCATAATAAATGAATAATATTGCATTTCGTTTCTACGAAATGCTTTTTTTATTCATTCAAAGCTAAAAATCATGCTCAACATTCAAAAAAAATTAGGCAATCCATTCCTTGCATTACTCGCACTTCCGGCTACGGCTGTGGGTTTCGCACTTTCTACGCAAATTGCAGCTCTCAGTTGGATATTATCCAAAAAATATGGTCTTGACATCCATGAAGTAAGTTTTGTTTGGTTGGCAGGTCCAATTGCAGGTATTTTTGGTCAGGTAATAGTTGGTATGATCAGTGATAATGTATGGTTTATGGGTGGAAGGAGGCGACCTTTTATCATGATTGGCGGATTGATAAGCACTATTGCCTTTCTTGCACTCCCCTATATTCAGGAAATTTCAAAAATTACAGGCATAACCGACATAGTAATAATTGCTTCTATTATAGCACTATTCCTCGATTTGTCCATCAATGTCACCTTTAATCCTGCTCGTTCCATCATAGCCGATTTAACGCCAGAAGGTAAGGTGCGTACTGCTGGATTTGTTTGGATGCAGATTGTTTCAGGATTTTTCGGTGTATTTGCCTATTTTTTATCCATGGTTTTTGGTAATGAAACCTTATTGTTTATCGCTTCGGGCCTTGTTTTTCTTACGGCAGTATTTCCAATTTTATTTATTGAAGAAAAAAAGGAATTAAATGCTGAATTAAAGAGTGAAGGTGCTGATGAAAAGTTTGGTATATGGCAGATTGTCAAAGAGATATTCCCATTGTACGGTTTTTTAGTGTTTGGAGTGTTTAGTGTTTTTCATCACTTTTTTGAGTCGCTTACCGCTTTTCATAATCCAGTTTTAATTGCCGCTTTGCTTTATTCTGTGATAATAGGCATCATAAGTATCGTGAAAGGTGTTAAAAAACAATCGAACCGGAACGAGTTTCATAAAATTATGTTGGCACATTCATTTACTTGGGTGGCGTTTCAGAGTATGTTTATTATGTCGGGTTTTTTTATCGAAAAACAGATATTACCGAATATGAATATTTCCGATATTACAGCCAATTGGTTTGCTGAAAGTCTAACAGGTACAGCACAAACTGCTGATTCATCTATTGGAAATATAGTTTCACTTGGATTCCTGATACTCAACTTTGTAGGGGCTTTATTTCCGCTAATTTTACAAGCAATATCTAAAAAGATTGGGCGTGTTCGTACTTATGTATCTGCTTTGGCATTTACTGTGATTGGTTATTTTTATGTGGCTTTTTTGGGTACTGTTGAGTACGATTTTTATTTAGGGATGTTCTTGGCTGGAATAGGTTGGTCAGCAGTTATTTCTATTGTTTTTGCCATTATGAGTGAGCGAGTTAATCCTGCCAAAATGGGTTTGTACATGGGAGTTTTTAATTTAGCAGTAGTATTGCCACAAATGATGAGTAATGGTGTGGCCAATGTAATTAAAGAAACAGGTAATTATCAGTTACTTTATATTTTGTGTGGTGTGTTTGTTGCTATATCATTGATATTCTGGATTTTCGTACGTGAACCAGAATCTTCAAGTGTTATAAATTCTGTTCCAAAATCAGGACATTAATATAATTTTTGGTTGAATATTTTGTAATTAAATACTATCTTTGCGGATGAAATTGCCGCATCAATTCATATAGAAAATCGCGGAGTTTATACTTTGCGATTTTTTTTTGCATTTTGTTCCAAATCTAATTTTTCAGCATGAAATATTTCTCTATACTGTTTGTTTCCATCCTTTTATTTGTTTCATGTACTGAAAAAAAAAGTAGCGAAACTGTAATTTTACCGACTGATTCACTTACAATAGAATATGCAAAAGGTTTTGCTATTCAATACTTTAAAGAGTATAAAAAAGTAATTGTTTATAGTCCTTGGGTAAAAAACAGTATATATGCTTCCTATTATTTAGTCGATAATGAAGATACAAAAACGCCATCAGATGGTACGAAAATTATAATTCCATTAAAAACCATTGCGCCTACTTCGGTAACTCATTTTGAATTTTTGAGTTTATTGAAGGAGTTAGCAACTATTAATGGTGTATGTTCGTCCCAAATTATTTATAACAAAACCATCAATGAAAGGCTAAAAGCTGGAAAAATAACAGATTTGGGAGATGCTTTCAGTATCAATATTGAAAAAACGCTCCAACTGAATCCTTCTGCAGTAATGATGAGTGGTTATAATCAAAATGATACTTATGCTCAGCGAGTTACCCAAGCTGGAATTCCTGTTGTTTTTAATAATGAATGGATGGAAACATCTTTATTGGCGCGAGCAGAATGGATTAAATTTGTGGCTGCTTTTTACGATAAAGAAAGCGTGGCCGATAGTATATTTGCTTCTATATCAAAGAATTATCTGGAAATACGCAACAAAGCCTTGAAAACTACAACAAAGCCTAACATAATGAGTGGATCCAATTTTCGTGGAACTTGGTATATGCCAGCAGGTCATAATTTCATGGCAAAACTTTATGCCGATGCAGGAGCTGAGTATTTATATGCCAATGATACTACTTCTGGTAGTTTAGCGTTGAGTGTGGAAACAGTCTTGGTCAATTTTTCTAAAAGTGATATTTGGTTAAATTGTAACTTTAATTCAATCAGCGATTTAGTAAATGCAGACTCCAAACATAAGCTTTTCAAACCTGTAACTTATAAGGAAGTTTATAATTTTAATAAACGTATGTTGCCATCTACTGCCAATGATTTTTGGGAAAGTGCGGTGGCACGACCCGATTTAATTTTGAGCGATGTAATAGCTATTTTACATCCCGAATTATTGCCGAATTATGAGTTAGTTTATGCTGAAAAGTTGAAGTAAAATAGTCTGAAATCATTCTCAAATTGAAATCCAGTCATTACATATTATTTTTGTTACTTACCATATTGGTGATTATCTTATTTGTGTCCGACTTGGCGTTGGGAAGCATTCACATTCCTTTGTCTGCTATTTTCGACGTATTTACCGGTAAAAACACAGAAGGAATCAACGCCGAAATTTTACTGAATTTCCGTTTGCCAAAAGCCATAACAGCCATTTTAGCTGGTGCTTCGCTATCGGTAGCAGGGCTGATGATGCAGACACTTTTCAGAAATCCACTTGCCGACCCCTATATATTAGGCGTAAGTTCAGGAGCGAGCTTGGGAGTTGCCTTGTTGACTATGGCTTCGGTTGGCTTACCTGCGTTTCTTGTTGGCAGTGGCTGGGCAATGATTTTGGCGGCGATAATCGGTGCGGCCATTGTATTATTGTTGGTGGTAGGTGTTTCGTTTAGGATTAAAAATGCCGTTTCTTTGTTGATTGTTGGCATCATGTTTGGAACGATTGCTGGATCTATAGTGAGTATTTTGCAGAATTTCAGTAACCCAGATGCAATTAAGTTGTTCATTTTGTGGACTTTTGGTAGTTTAAGTGCCGTAACTTGGACTTATATGCAAGTTTTACTTCCAGTGTTGATGCTCGGATTTGGCATAGGATTTTTTATTCAAAAGCGCTTGGATGGTTTGCTTCTGGGCGAAAATTATGCTCAAGGTTTGGGAATTTCAATTGTTCAAACCAGGTTATTAATAGTGATTGCGACAGGATTATTAGCCGGTGGAATCACAGCTTTTACAGGGCCAATAGCATTTGTAGGCGTGGCTATTCCTCATATTGCCCGAGGATTATTTCGTACTTCTACGCATAAAATTTTATTACCTGCGAGTTTGCTTTGTGGTGCATGTTTGCTGCTTGTGTGCGATATTATTACTCAGATTCCAGCTTATACGCTGCCAATCAACACAATAAGTTCCTTGTTTGGTGCACCTATTATTTTGTGGATAATATTTAAGAGGAAATAGGCGAAATAGGAAACAAGTAAACGAGTTGACGAGGAAACAAAAAGGCTGAGGCTGAGGCAAAGGCAAAAATTTACAATTTAGATAGTTACGATTTACAATTTAAAAGCATTTTAGAATTCTTTTGATTTAAAATTTATCATGTCAGTACTTTCAACATACAATTTATCAATAGGTTATTCCAAAAAGAGAATAAAATCTATGGTGCAAAGCGATTTGAATCTCAAATTGGTTGCTGGGGAACTTGTGTGTTTGATTGGTCCGAATGGTTCGGGAAAATCTACCTTGTTACGTACACTGGCTGGTTTGCAAAAGCCATTGGTGGGTAAAATAAAAGTGGATGATACAAATATTGAAAAAATATCTCAACATTCAAAGGCATTGCTTTTAGCATTGGTATTGACCGAAAGGGTTGAAATTGATAATGCAACGGTTTTTGATATTGTGTCTTTTGGGCGGCACCCTTTTCGCAGTTGGTGGGGAAGTATTTCCGAAGAAGATGAGCAGAAAGTGTTGGAAGCCATCCAGTTGGTACATCTCGAACATAAAAAAGATAGCTTTTTCTGTGAATTATCCGACGGTGAACGACAGCGAGTCATGATAGCAAAAGCTCTGGCACAGGATACGCCAATAATAATATTAGATGAACCCACTGCTCATCTTGATTTGCCTAATCGGGTGGAAATAATGTTGTTACTACATAAATTAGCCCATAAAACAGACAAAGCGATTTTACTTTCAACCCATGAGTTGGATATTGCTTTGCAAGCGGCAGATGTAATATGGTTAATTACCAATAATTTAGGATTGAAATGTGGAGTACCCGAAGATTTGGTGCTTGATGGAGATTTCAATCGAACTTTTGAAAATAAATCCTATTTTTTCAATGCTGCCAATGGTAACTTTTCGATGAATTATCCTCTGACTCAGAAAGTTTCAGTTATAGGAGATAAAACTCGCATGTATTGGACATTGAGAGCGTTGGCTCGTGCCGGTTTTGAAGTAATTCCTGATGCCGATATTCGTATTGAAGTAACTGAAAAAGATTGGATAGTTGGGGAAAAGGTTCTTAGTTCAGTGGATGAATTATTGAAAGAGTTGAAAAAAATTTGAATTTATTTTGAAACCTCTCAATAATAAACAGTTTTTCAATTAAATACGCAACGGAGAGCGGGGGTTTGCGTAAGCCAAACACTTTCTTCCTCCAAACGAACATCTATTTTATGCTGCCTTCGGAATTATGAAATATCAGAATTTCGCTGTTGTTCATTTTGTTATTCTTTACGCTTTTTTACTATTTGAATTTCTCGTATCAATTCGAGCTTTTGTCATACGTTCACGTAATCCGCCTTCGTTCAAGAAATCGCTCTCTAAAGTTTTTATTTGTTTGGTAAGTAGATAGGTGGTTACATTTACCAAACTCAACAACACATTGGCTGCTACTTCAGGATTATCACTTTCTATTCCTTTTTGGTAAGTATTATAAATTGAGGGTGTTATCCTATGCTTTTTGGAAAGTTCATTATAGTAAGGGTGGCTTTTGTCCCAGATAGTTAGTTTGTGAAGCTTGAGATAATCTTTGTAATCTTCTTTTAATTCTTCCAACGAAGCTCGAGCTACATTTGTCAACTTAATTTCTGTTTCTTTCGAAGTTCCTGAGGCCATACTCGCCTCTATAATATTTTGCTTACCTGAGCGTGCAGACTGCTGCATTTGATCAACAGTTCGCGAAAATCTACTAATAAATTTTTCACAGAAAGTATAGGTTCCAATAAAAATAATAACAGATTTTTGGTAGGTAATCAGCCTCTCATAACCGCCATGTTTAGGAATAAAGCCTTTATCGTTGAATTGCTTTTCCATGATTTATTAGTTTTAGTGTTTTGTTTTTTTAAGGTTGACTTTGACGACATTGTAGACTTTGGGGCATTGTTGCGAATGTCAACAGAGTCGTCAGATAACAAAATGAGCAACAGAAATAAGTTTTGTAAGCGAAACAACTAATGGCTTAGCCGAATTATGACCTGCTTGATATTTAGGCAACTCTCTGACATCAATTTCCATATTCTTAAAATCTTCAGAAACATTTTTGTCAATCGAATAGATTAACTAAATATCACCAGCTGGGACAGTTAGGTATTTCTTTTTAATCAAATCCTCTCTTGAGAAAATCTTTGGTCCTTCGCCTAATAGCTGGTATATTTTAGTTGATTTATAATCATTATCGCCATGCAAGATAAGTAATTTAGCTCCAACTTCCCTTGGACCTAATGGCAAAGAGCCTTTATTTGTGCCAGTTCTGAAATTATAAAGATTATTTTTCAGAATCCAGTCTAACTGCTCTTTCGATTTATAATACCCTACCAACACATAAGTTTCATCAGGTATCACTTTTTCGCCATTAATATATTCAGGCATTGGAGCTTTCAGAGTCTCGTTATCCAATTTGGGAATTTTGTGAATGTCATAAATCTAATTGGCAATTTGTTAGGTGACCGAGTAAGGCTATTTCGTAATAAGTAAAATTAGGTTTTTAAAAATTACTTGCTTTATAGAGCAAATCCTATTATAAATTTCTCTTTGCAAATATCTCATCCAAATGATATTGCAAAAAGAGTTTACCTGGTAAATATTTATTTGGGAGTAATAATTTTTCATTTTCTAAATGCGAAAAGTATTTAGAATAATACTCTTTATTACTTTTCTTTTTTAAATCAGTTGATATTATGATTTCAAATTTCTCATTAATCCCAATTAAACCTTTATCAAATGCTTTGTCATATAAAGCAGACAAGCAAATGCCATTTTCAGGATTTAGTCTTTCAATCTCATTCTTTGACCATGGAATTATGTGGCTTGCAAAAAGCAAATCAGGAATATCAATACCTGTAATTGCACATTTGCCTGAATAATTCGCAATTACAATCTGCCTGAAAATATTTTGATTAACCCTTGTCTTAACCTCTCGTATTTTATATTCACCCTTTAATTCAGAAATATCAAAAAGCAAATCTTTGTATTTTATTTCAATTGAGCCAGTTTCTTTTTCTGCTAGAATTTGTTCACTTTCAAACAGTAAAGAATCTCTACTAAGAGCAAATTCATCCCAAATAGGTTGACATTGTTTTATTCCGCCAACCATCCCTTTCACTCCTCTGTTTTGGTGATATGGGTCGCATGAAGCAAAATTTGTAAGACGAATAGCAATTGAATTTACAGACCTTCCTAATAACAGAGCGAGTTCTTGAACTTCTGGTGTTCTTGTATGCAATTTACCAAATGGCAATTTTAAATACAGATTAAATGCAAGAATCAATTCTTCACGAGACCATAAGTTGGCTTTCATACTTTCACATTTTATATTTTCCTAACATCAAATGGTTGATTAACAATTCCAGCTCATCGCCTATGACTTCTTGAACTTTTTCGATTTCTGAAAACTCAAAAGCTTCATTCTCATCCTCAAAGCAGCAAGCCAAATTAAAATTATCTGACCATTGAAGACTTGGTATAGTTGTGAGAAACTTGTCTTATGAATAATTCGAAATACAAATTTTGTGAACAGTAGTAATTGGATTACCTTTTAAATTGAGTATCATACTGAAATGTATTAACTTACAAATGAGGAAATAATGTGGAAAGTAGTATCTCTTTTGCTGTAACTACTTAAATCTGACATATACTTTATGATTTAAAGGATTTGCAAAAATACTCATAAGCTTTGACAACTTATGACACAATGGAAATAAATATTTTCTACAACAAAAATACATAAAAAGAATAACTCGACAATGAAATAATGATTTTATTTGTGAAAATAATTTTATTGCTATTGGTTTTTTTATTACTGATATTCAATGAATATAAATCATAAATTGAGTTCTCAATTTTGAAAAATATAAATCAATATTTTCTAAAACTTATAAATTAAAGAATATACTTAGATTTCAACAAGATCTAACTTATCAATTAAAACTGACAATGTTGAATATCCATTCATTATTTGATTGAAGTATGGGAGTAAAATGACTTTGAGCAGGTGATGAAATAGGTTTAACAGAAAAATTCTTTTAATCTTTTCACTCTTCACTATCTCCTTGCTAATTTTTATCCTTGGTATCCTTCCACTTCTGATGATTCATCATTTGATATCCCAACCCACCAGTTCTCATTCAGCGAACTAGCAAAACTGAAACACACTTTTTAAATCATACATGACAAACTGATCAGCGGCAAATAACACAAACCCATTGTTTTCATGTATTAGTGTAATCGAAGATAGTATAGTTTGGTTGTTTTTTGATTTTTATGACATGTATATGCAATTTTTGCAAAAATATGTCGAAAGTTAGTATATTCATATTCAATTTATAATATAGTTACTAAATCTTGATAAAAATCATTTGAATATCGTTTTTGAATTTTGAAAACATTTTTCGTGCTTTCCGATTGTCTAAATCGAAAACAGTTATTTCAAACCTGTCTTTTTGTTGATGTAACTGCTTTAAAATCTCATAACCAACAGTTCCAGACGCACCAGTAAGTAATATTTTTAGCTTTGGATTCATAAAAATTATTTTTAAAAAATATCGGATTTTTAACAATCCAAAACGTGGTTAGTAAATTACTCTCGACAATTTAATGAATTGTAACATTATGGCATGAATGCACTATTTTTTCTGTTTGTGTTTTTATTTTCAATATTTTTTTCCTTCAATTCTTTAAACCATTTCTTTGAATCGCCACAAAAAAGAATAATCAGAGCATAAAACTGAATCAACATTTGGACAGTAGAGACAATAGCTATTAAAGGCTGGCTTGAAATTCATTTATAACCATAAATGGATATCCTATCATTCCAATGAGTGTGAGAACCAAAAAAGTAAGTATAGACCAATTTTTCTTTGACTAATCATATAGCCCAGAAATCCAATTAAGATAATCGTCATTATTCCAATTGTCAAGGATTTTGGATCCGACAGCATTTTTTGGTTTGTCATTGTTTCATGTAAAGCTGACTTAATAAGTCTGGCTAAAAGTGATTTTATCTAATTTTTCAGAGATTTCAATTGCTTCTTTAATAATGTTTTCAGGATAATCATTTATTTGAAGTATTCTGATAGCATTTCTGTTCTTTAATTTCCCCTCTTTCAGTTTATAGTCAAAGTCTACTGTTTGATGGTCAACTATTTCACTAAAATGATAAAGGTCATATTCATCCTTCAGTAAATCAGCCAATTCAATATCGTGCGTTGATACAAAAACGATATTATTAGCTTTTGCCAATGAAGATAAAACTGCTTTACCAGCTGAAATTCGTTCAACCGTATTCGTACCTTTAAAAATCTCGTCAAGTAAAAATAAATTTGGAGTTTTACTCTCACTTTTGTCAATCATTTCTTTAATAGTTAGTACTTCTTCGAAATAATAACTTTTGTCATTCATTAAGTCATCACTTATCCTTATTGCTGAAAATACTTTCATGCGAGGCATCGAAAATTGTTCTGCAAAGCAAGTATTTATTGTTAATCCAGTTATGACATTAACTCCAATGGCACGGATAAATGATGTTTTCCCTGACATATTTGACCCAGTCAGCAATATCGATTTTTCATTTACATGAATGTTATTCTCTATACAACCTGAAATCAGTGGATGATATACTCCTTCTGCAATAAGTACTTTCTGTTCTTTAAGGACTTTAGGAATACAATACTTATTCAGCCCTTTGCGAAATGAAGCAATTGATAGCATTGTATCTATTTTTCCAACAAACTGAAATACATCTTCAATTTCTTTTCTTTTTGTGTCGACACGCTTTAAAGTTCCGAATAAAAATAAGGGTTCAATCAGAAAGAGTATTTTAATAATTTCAAATATTGCCCAGAAAATAATTCGTTGATCGGACTGAATACTTACTTCAAAATTGAAAAATGACATTCGGCTATTTACTTTGTTTATAACATTTGCCGAATTTATCAAGTCAGGATTGATTTCTTTTAAAAAATCATTTTTAAATAATTCTCTTGCTATAGTATTCAGTTTCGAGAGTTGAGGAATAGAACTAAAATAATGATACAGATTTTTTTTATTCAAAAAGTGAATAGTAAAATTGATAGCAAATACTCCCAGTAGCACAAGAAACATAACTGGATTAAAGAAGCCCATAATAAGGGAAAGTACACTTGCAAGAGTTAACACTGGAACAACAAAATACCAGCTAGGTGTTTGTAATGTTTCATCCTGAAAAAGAGAAGAAATATAAAATGTTTCATTGTTATTCAATTTGCATAGTTGAGTTTGAACAGACACTCTTAATGTCGGATTATTTGTAAATTCTGATATAAATTTTTCTTGTCCAGAATTTTCTAAAGAATCTGTTGGAATATTTCTCAACTTGTTATAAAGAAATTGTTGTCCGACTTTTGAATTAGTTCTATCGATAAACATGAATAGTTCCTGAAAATCCAGATCATTACAGGTTTTATCTGACAAAGATTGAAGAACAGTAGAATTGTCTTTCTTTCGAAAATAACTTTCTATTTGTTCAAAATTGAATGAATCGTTTTTGAGTTTGCCAAATCCGTCAAGCAACTCGTTTTTAATTTTCTTTTTGTGGTTAAATATCATGTATTTCTTTTTCTATCAATTATTGTGGCTAATGACTAAACTAGTTACCACCGCCCTGCGCTAAGTTTTATAACTGCACAAATTTTTCTGGTGGAGGCTTGGTTATCCTATTAATGGCATTTCACAATTTTTTAAAATAAGTTTTTCGCAAATTGTCCACCAATTGTCTGCCTAAAATCTGTGTACCTACATATCAAAACCAGATGTTGTACAATTAGTACTACAAGAATAACAACATAAGGATAATAGTTTTTTATATTTCTAAAATCATAAATTACGAAAATTAGTACTATAAACATTGCAATGTAGTCGGGGATTCCAAGGGCAAATGAAATTGGAATATTGAAAAAGATTGTGAAGGCTTTGCCAAGTCCAGGGCTAATTAGTAACACTGCTGTGCCAATCATATACCTCATGTGATTAAAAACCTTAGGTCTCTATATTGCTTTTTGTTTTTAACACCGACAAATGTATGAATATATTCTCAAAAATTAACTACTTTTAAAATGATAAATAAAATTATCCAATCTACACAAACAGAAGCATACTACACTAAATGCTATTCATTCAATCTTACCATTTCTGGGCGTTTTTCAGTCATGTTTTCTACTTTTTCAAATTTTCATTCAAGACTCTAACCAGCTCATATACAAGCGTAACCGGATTTTGTTTGTGATATTGTAGATTTTGTCTAACAACAAATAGTTTTTCTGCTCGGTTTATTGCTTCTTGTTGGTTTGCTCGAGGGTCATTTTGTAAACGGTTGTAATTTTCAGTGCAGAATTTCCATTTCTTTCCTACTTTCTCATAATTTATTCCCCACAATTTGCTTAATTGTTCGTAATAAAATGTTCGATGATTTTCGTTGTCATTGTACTGATAATGAAGATAAAACCACAATTCAAAAGCATCATTCGAATATGCGACATTATATCCCAACTCTTTTGCTTTGGTTATGGAGTTGTCAAAGTCTGGAATACAATTTCCTTCATCGAGTTTAATGTCTAAGTCGAAAACACACCAAATCTCATCACATTGCTCTGTTTGTTGTATTCTTTGGGTGTTTTCTACTAATTGCAGTTTCGATTGTCCCAATGAAAACAGCTTAACTGTAAGCGTTGAAACCAGAAATGACCTGAAATACAATTCTTCAGTCTGCCCTTCACACACGATTAGAATGGTTTTGTTTGGCGTAACAGTCTCTATTTTATATTCAGAGATATTGACTTTCCTCAACCACGGTTTTTGTGCTTTTATATCCGTCTTTTTAATGTGGGCTTGTTTCTTAGGCATCTTTCGTCGATTGAATGAGTTGATTAAAATCACCTAAAAATGGAATTGCTCCATATTTTCCTTTCACATAGTCTTTTTCGAAAGAGGCTGTGTTTCTAATCCCTTTAAATTGAACCAA
>JBBRHJ010000023.1:0-23321 GCA_038222885.1 Bacteroidales bacterium
TGTAAATTGACGTTTGTCCCCAATCTGATACAAATTAGATATCATTGAAAATTAGTATCTTAATCACAAGAAATTCTTTTAATCAACAGTTGCTTTTACATTTACCTTCTGTTTTATATCATCAGATGAAGCACCTATCATTAAAATAAATTTGCCTGCTTCAAGTTCCCATTTCTGTGTTTTGTCATTGTAAAATGACCAATCTTTAACCACCAAATTTAGTTCAACAATTTTGGTTTCTCCTGCCTCTAATGTCACTTTCGAAAAAGCTTTCAATTCTTTTAAAGGACGTGGAAGAGACGACTTAACATCAGATACATACACTTGAACAACTTCTGAACCTTTAACTTTTCCGGTGTTTTTTAGAGCAAAGGATAGTTTTAAAATGTCATTTTCAGCGTACGAAGTTTTATCAGTTGTAGCTTTAGTGTATTCGAAAGTTGTGTACGACAACCCATATCCAAAGGCGAATTGTGGAACTATCTTTTTAGTATCAAACCAACGATAACCAACCAGAATATCTTCCTTGTATTCTTGTTTTTTACCATTTCCCGGATATGAAATTGTTCCAAATGAATGAGCTGCATTGTCTTCCAACTTTTTAGGGAATGAAAAGGGTAGTTTTCCCGAAGGATTTACTTCGCCTGAAATAATATTTGCAATGGCATTTCCTGCTTCCGATCCCAAATACCAAGTCTGTACTAAAGCCGGAACTTGTGAAATCCATGGCATTTCTACAGCATTCCCACTACAAAGAAGAACAGTCAGGTTTTTATTTGTGCTTAGCAATGCATTTATCAATAGATCTTGACCGTATGGAAGAGTCATTGATTTTCTATCATCTCCTTCGCTATCCTGAAACCAGTTTTTATTTAAACCACCTACAAAGATTACTGCATCTGCTTTTTTGGCTGCTTCAAGGGCTGCATTTAGCAGGGAGTCAGCTATTAATTTACTGTTGGGTTTGTTTTCGTCTAAATCCGAACTATATCCTTTGGAAAACGAAATTGTCTCAGCACCATATTTTTTAATCAGTCCTTCAAGCGGTGATACCTCGTAAGCCACTTTGAGGGACGAAGAGCCACCGCCAATTACTAAACTACGTGTAGCATTATCGCCAATTACAGCAATGCGTTTATATTTGCCAACTGGAATAGGAAGTGTTTGTTTGTCATTTTTCAACAAAACAATTCCTTGTTCTGCAATTTTACGGGCAGCTTCGGAATGTTCGGGGCTTACATACTTACCGAAAGGTCTTTCTGCACTCATGGTTGTCCGAAAAATCATACGCAAAAGACGACTTACTTTGTCATTGAGCAATTTTTCATTATATTTTCCTGATTTTAATCCTCGTAAATAAGGATTTGCCAGATAATATTCCGAATAAGGAGCAGTTCCATCTGTCGTTAAACCATCGGTTGAAGTTCCCATTTCCAAATCAAGACCATTATTTACAGCCTGTTCTGTATTGTGAACTCCGCCCCAATCACTAATTACCACACCATCGAATTTCCAGTCATTTTTTAAAATTTTGTTTAATAATAAATCGTTATGACAGCAATGTTGACCTCTGAATTGATTGTATGCACCCATAATCGACCAGGCTTTTCCTTCTAAAACAGCTGCTTTGAAAGCTGGTAAATATATTTCGTACAAAGCACGGTCGCTCACTTCTACATCAATCGACATTCGTTCTTTCTCCTGATTATTCAATGCAAAATGTTTAACGCAAGCAGCGACTCCATTTTCCTGAACTCCTTGTACGTAAGGAACAACCATACGAGAACTAAGGTATGGATCTTCTCCCATATATTCAAAATTACGTCCGTTGAGTGGAGTTCTGTAAATATTTACACCAGGTCCCAATAAAACCCCTTTGTTGCGGTAACGAGCTTCTTCGCCAATTGTTTTTCCATAAAGATGTGACATTTCGGGATTAAAAGAAGCCGCCAAACAAGTTAAAGCTGGAAACGCTGTACACGAATCATTTGTCCATTTAGCGCCCGACCATTCGTCCCAGTAAACCTCTTCGCGTATGCCATGAGGTCCATCTGTCATCCAAATTTCGGGTATGCCTAATCTAGGTACACCTTTTGAACTAAATTTTGACTGAGCGTGACACATCGCTACTTTTTCTTCCAGAGTCATCTGCGATAATGCACTTTCCACCCTTTTTTCAATAGGCTGGTTTAGATCTAAGTAGATTGGTTTTTGCGCATTAGCCTTATTCAAAAACAAAAACATGCAAAAAACACTGATACTAATAATTTGAGCTCTTTTCATTTAAATATAATTTTGAAAATTGATTTATATTGCAACTGTAAAACGGTATTATTTTTTTAAAATTTGTAACACTTTGTAAAGCTTATCCTGATATAACAATTGGACAAAATAAACGCCTGGCGAAATGTCAATCATGGAAACAGAATTAGAATTAACTTTTATTTTTTTTATCATACGACCATTTATATCAAGCAATTGAACAAAATCAATTGCCTGGTTTTTTATACTTTGAATATGAAACAAATCATTGACCGGATTAGGGTAAATGATGATCTCATTGTATGATACTCCTTTGATTTTGGTGTCGGGATTGCAAATCACTTTTACAATATCAAAATCAACATCCTTGGTATTGTCCACCGTTAATTTAAAGTAGTATTCGCCTGTTGTTAAATCTGTTACTTGAGCAATTGGATTAGTCGGATTAGTTATTTTCACAGTTGATGGACCTGCAATCTGTTCCCATTTGTAGGTCAACACTTTAGCATTTGTATCGGTGCTCAATGATCCGTTTAAAACAATGTCGGAAACCGTGAGTAAGTTATTTCCAGCATTTGCGATTGGACGTTGATTGGCAGTATTTAGAAAAATCCCATTCAGGTTAAATTCATAAAATGAAAAACCATAGGCTGTTGCTCTTTGCAAGCAATTCACTTTGAAATAACGTCCCGATAATGAATTGCTGTTGGTAATATAGCTTGTTCCACCGGCAAAAGCAGTATTCACATAAAATGGCTGCCATGCTACATTGTCCGACGAAATTTGAATGTTGAAGTTTTTGGCATACGCACCTTCCCAATCAATAGCTAATGAGTTTGCTAAAACCTGATGTTGCAGATCAATTTGCCACCATTCATTATCTTTAAATGTTGACGACCAACGCGTTTGACTATTACCATCAACTGCTTTGTCGGAACTGTTTGAGCTAGATTCCACACTTGAACTTGTAGTTGGTTTTAAAAAGGCTAAATTGCTTGAGGCGTCTGGTGCTGAAACTTTAATGCTCAACTGCTTTGAGTTCGAGCCCATTTCATTGCCTACGATTAAACTGAACGTATAATCGCCTGCTGTATTGAACTCTGCGATAGTAACAGATGATGTTGAATCTGTTATTTGAGCAATAGCTGGGCCTGAAAGTTGTTTCCATCGGTACGAAAGCTTCTCTTGTTTTAATGGATTGCCCGATTGTGATCCATTAAATATTGTTTTGGCGTAGGGTAGATATAGACTTGATTCAACCGGAGCTAAATTAACGGTTGGTAATTGCTGTAAAATATTACCATTCACCACAACTTCGTAAATAGAAAAACCATATTTGACGCCATTAATCTTTTGTCGTTCCAACATCGTAATTAGCACATAACGAGCCTGAACCAGATTGACAGCACAGTATACAGTTCCTCCGTTTCCAGCAGTTATGTTTTGTAAAAGTGTCCAGTCAATTCCATTCAACGAACTTTCAATTTTGTATTTTTTTGCGTAAGCAGCCTCCCAACTTATTGTTATATTGGTCAGTTCTGCAATCAACGACAAATCAATAGTTGCGTATTCGTTATCGGTACGAGCTGATTCCCACCGCGAGCTGTAATCTCCATCGACCATTGAGGACGCTGAATTTCCTGCAAATTCAGATGAGGTGATTACTGTTTTGCGATAAGCCAGATTTGAAATTGACGGATCGAGTGACGGATCAAAAACCTCGTAAGCACGTTTAAAAATATTATTAGATGTCGACCATTCCTCACCTTCAGAAGTTAGTTCTCCCAACAGTTCGGGTTTTTCAATACTGGTAGTTTTCCATACTCCCTTTGATGCAATAAGTTGCACCTGTCCAGGGGCAATAATTGTTGAAACGCTTTCCGAAGCGGCAACTTTTGTCCCATTTATTTTGAAATCAATATTATAAGAAGAAATAGTTGGAGCATTTCCCTGATTTTTTACCAAAGCGTAGAAACTCACTTCCTGACCTTTGAGTGGATATCGTGGCATGCTGTAAATCTGTGTGATTTTCAAATCGGGTTTTTTATCTCCGACATTAATACTACAAGGATGTGAAATAGATAGTTTATCTGATGAACCTCCTATTCTCAGGACAAAATTCCCTGTCTGAACCTGATATTGAGTGCCATCCCAATAATATAAATCATCGGCATTGAGTTGAAAAGTCACTGTTTTAGTCTCGCCAGCATTAAATGCTATTCGTTGAAATCCACGAAGTTCTTTTTTTGGCATCCAAAGATTAGCCGTTGAAGGCGATGAAATATATAACTGAACGACCTCTTCGCCATTTAAACTTCCAGTGTTTTTCACATCAATAGTCACGGTAAATGGTTGTCCGGCAACTACCGAACTAGGAGCCACTAAATTACTGTATGCAAAAGTAGTATAGCTTATTCCTGAGCCAAAAGCAAATTCGGGTGTGATATTTTTCTCGTCATACCAACGATAACCTTCATCCATATTGCTTGTAAACTGACGGAAAGTATTTTCATCCCACGATGGCAAGTCGCTGTCATGTTTGGGCATAGTTACTGGCATACGTCCAGCAGGATTGTAATCGCCAAAAAGCACATCGGCAATGGCCGTTCCGGCTTCCTGAGCGGCATAAAAGGAATAAACCAATCCTTTTATATTGCCAATGCAAGAATTAAGACTGCATACACCTCCGCTCTGGATGACCACCACAATATTTGGATTGACGGAAGCCAATTGTTGAATGAGGGCTTGTTGTTGCCCAGGCAACGCAACAGAACCACCTACACGGTCGGTTCCTGAACCATAACCTTCGCCTTCTTGTGTGGCATCAAGTCCACCTGCAAAAATGACAATATCAGCCGCAGCAGCTAAGGTTTTGGCGGCTGCAAAACCTGTTGTGGAAGATGAATTGATATCACAACCGATTGAATAACTCACATTCCCAACACCAATTTTGGATTCTATGCCTTCTTTCACACTGATTGAATAGGGCGGAAATGTTTCGCTACTTCCAAAGCAATTCAGGTTTTCACCCATTGCATTTGGACCAATAAGGGCTATTTTAATCCCTGTTTTTTTAAGTGGAAGAATTGGATTTCCAACGGTTTTGTTTTCGTTTTTAAGCAGAATAATCGATTTTTGCGCTGCCAATAGATTGCTAGCATTTATTTCTGAAGTTTTAGCTGCATTGGAATTTCCACGTGGGTAATAATCGAGCATTCCGTTCAGAATCTTGGTTTTCAACACCCTTTTTACTGCTTTGTCGAGGTCTGCAATCGTAATTGCACCACTCGTCACCATACCAGGTAAATCGTTGGCATATTTACTTGAGCCCATGCAAATGTCTGTTCCTGCTTTCAGCGCTTTTTCAGAATTCCAAATAGCATCCCAGTCGGAAACCACATAAAATGGATAGCCCCAGCGTTCGCGCAAAATTTGGTTTAGCAGAGTAGAACTTTCACAGCATTTGTCGCTATTTATTAAGTTGTATGCACCCATAATACTTAGCACACCTGCTTCTTGTACAACTGTACGAAAATTATATCCAGAAAAATCCATCAACCAACGGTCGGTGGCTTGTACATCCATGTAATGACGATTCGACTGCTTACTTTCGCCCATAAAATGCTTTACAGTGGCTATTACCGGCGTACGCTGTATACCTATGGCGACAGATTTTCCAATATGTCCTGCCAAATAAGAATCTTCACCACCACTCTCGGCCGAGCGACCTCCACGTGGGTCGCGGCAAATATCGATGCACGGTCCAAGTTGTTGATTGCGGTTAAATGCCCAAAATTCCCATCCCATGGCTTCACCCACTTCCAGTGCAATGGCTTCGTCCCAAGTAGCTGCCATAGCTATTCCTGTAGGAAATGCAGTGGCTGATCGTCCATTTTGGTCGGCTGCAAACCTAACTCCATGTGGGCCATCATCCATTACAAAACCGGGAATTCCAAGGCGACTATTGTTAGGAGTACCACCAAAGCTGCTATTGATTAGTTGGTCTATTTTTTCTTGAGTTGTCATTGCATTCACCAAATCAATAATCCGCTTATCCAAACAGGATTGTGCGTTTAATTGAACGCAAGTAAAAAATACGAGCATAAAAGTGTAAATTATTTTTAACATGTTTCTAGCAGTCATTCAATTTTATTTATGGGCGACAAGTGAGCATAGTATGAAAAATATCACACTTTCTGGATTAATACTAGACATTATACAAGTTATATGTGTCTGACATATTGAATTTTAAATATAAGAAAAAAGAATAGGAACGCTGATTTTCGCGGATTTAGCGGATATTCGATGATTAAATGTAAAAAACGGATATAAAAACGGATTTTATCCCCGATAAATCTGGGAAGATTTGAAAGTGAAGTCTTAATCATTCCGACTTGTCGGAATTTAAATCCGTTTTAAAATCCGCTAAATCCGTGTTTATGCCGTCAAATCGGCACGTCGGAATACTCCGTCCGGGTACTTCTATCTTCATAACATTCTAACTTATATAAACTCTACTAAAGATAAATTAATTTTATTAAAAGACTGCACAACCATATGTTGTACAGTCTTTTAATTGTAGTGAAGATTATTTTACAGAAATTTTAGCTGTACTGCCATCTACGCGAATAATATACAATCCTGAATTCAATTGTTGTGAACTGAATTTACCAACAATATTTGCTGACTGAATTTTGCGTCCGGAAATATCAAATAATTCTACACTTTTCTGTACACCATCAATATCAATAGTATGATTAGAAGTAGTTATTAAATATTTATTGAAGTCTATTGCATTTAAAGCAGCTGGACCAATTACAGTAATCAAATCAGTAGAAGTCAATATATTACTTGAACCTGAATTACTTGCAGTTAATTTTACGGTAAATTTTCCGCCAGTAGTATAAATATGGATAGGATCTTGCAAAGTACTTGTTCCGCCATCACCAAAGTCCCAGCTCCATGAAGTAGCATTGGTAGATAAATCGTAGAATTGTACACTTAATGGGCTATTTCCTGAAGTTGTTTCGGCATAAAAATCTGCTTTTACAGGCAATGTTTCTTTTAAGCTGAGTTCATCAAGTAGAATTTCTCTTGCAACAGCAGCGTTGGAACCCATTTTGATAACAAAATAATATTTCCCATCAACTGTAGGTTTAAATGGAGCAACTGTTGCCTTTTTACTAATTTGTATATCAGTAAGTGTTGCAAGACCATTCCATGTATCCATTCCAAATATTTTTGTTCCCTGTGTTGGCGTGTAATCAACACCATCTGCTGGAATTACTGTACCTATAAAGCCTTCGCACCAAAAATCTGATATGCCGAGTACATCTTTAAATAAACCATCAAAGAGATAAGTATAACCGGCTTTAAGGTTTAATTCCTGATAAATTGCTGTATTAAAACCAGTCCCCGTAGTTTGAATGCGTAGATTACCTCCAACGGCACCAGTAGGTTTTACCGCTGTATAATTCCACGAGAAAGTTGATACATCGGCAGGGTTACATTTATTTGTCGACCAGAAATTGCCATTTTCCATGTTTCCGCCATAAAGCATTTCACCTGGAGGTAAAGTTGGTTTTTGGTTTACTTTTACAAATGCGTTCTTAGTCAATATAGAGTCGCCTTTTTCGTTAGTGGCTGTTAAGCTAACATTGTAAGTCCCTACAACAGTATATGTGTGCGTAGGATTTACCAGAGTACTTGTTGCTGTTCCATCACCGAAATTCCAAACATACGAGTTAGCGAATTTGGTTGTATTTACAAAAGTAGTAGTGAGATTTGGGAAACCAACAGCATTGGTAGCCGTAAAACTAACAGCAGGTTTTGTTCTTAATCTGGTTAATGAAAGTTCGTCGAGTCCGATTTTAAATCCAATTCCATCCCATGTTCCCATTTTTAATACAAAATAGTAGTCGCCAGTAGTTATTGGAGTAAAAGGATTATCGAAATTAGCATGAATTTTAAAAGTTCCATTTAAACCAGCTACAGCACTTCCTGCATTCCAAGCATCAAATTTTGCAATTTGAGTGCCTTCAGTAGCTCCATAATCGGCTCCACCTCCAAGTGGTTGAGAACCAATATAAACTTCAGTCCAGAAGTTCTTAAGGTTGGTACTCAAGTCTCTAAAAGCACCATCAAAAACATAAACGGAATCCTTGCTTAAATGCACTTTCTGATGAATAGCAAATTGAACTCCTGCACCTGCTGCAGGTCCTTCAACCAACAAATAGCCACCTTGTCCGGCGTTTGGTTTGTTTGTTGTAGCATTCCATGTAGCTACAGGATTATTACCAGTTCCAGTATTCAAATAATCTACTGTCCAGCTTGTAGCACTTTCCATATTACCACCTTTCAAGATACCGCCACCGGTTAAAATTGCCAATGGAGTAACTGAGATATAAGCACTGGATAATTTCTCGTTACTTCCTATTTCGTTTGTTGCAGTTAGTTTTACATTGTAAGTCCCAACTGTTGAAAACACATGAGTAGGATTTTTGTCGGTGCTTGTAGTCCCATCACCAAAATCCCAAAGCCAAGTAGTTCCAAGTTGTGAATCATTTGTAAAATTCACTGTTAATGGAGCAAAGCCTGAACGAACATCCGCATGAAATGCTGCTACAGGAGCAATACGAGAAGCAGTAAGTTTTAGTTCATCTAATACGACTTCAATAGTATCTATTTCTGTATCCCAAGTAGTTGCCCCCATTTTAACCACAAAATAATACTGACCAGCAGTAGCTGGCATATAGTTATTAGTGGTTGCATTCAGTTTAAATGTTCCATCAGTTGAATTTGCTTCAGCCCAGGTACCAAATTTGCCTACTAATTTTCCGTTAACATCACCGTAGTCAGAGCCTGTAACCGGCATTGTTCCAATGTATGCCTCCACCCATGAGCGTTGCAATTTTAAACTTTTAAATGCGGCATCAAAATTGTAAACTGAATCGGCCGATAATGTAACTGGTTGATAAAAAGCAATCTGCGAGTTTCCGGCAGCTGCTACTCCTTTCACATATAAAGCACCACCTGACCCATTTGTTGGTACTTGTGTAGTAAAGCCCCAAGTAAAAACAGGGTTTTGAGTTTCTACTGTGTTTAAAAAACTGATTTGCCAAGCACCCTGGCTTTCCATGTTGCCGTTCAATAGTATATTTCCGGCTTGAATATTTGCTGAAAGCAGACTTAAACAGCAAATTACTAAGGTAATAAATTTATTTTTCATGCGCTTATATTTATTTTAATTAATTGATAGATAGAACTTTCAGCGGATATATTTTTTTTTCTTAAAGTAAGTCTTGATGCAGGTTTCAAACCATGATTTTTTTAATTCTGCACTTTCTAATTGATAATTTTAATTAATTCAATTGAAATTGCCAATAAATCCTCTTCGTAATGTTTTGAAATATAATTTCCGAATAAATGATGGTTTGCCCAGCAGTAATAACTGAGGGCAAACCATTATTTTAGAATTATAATTTCACAAATTTTTGATTAGAAACTAGACCATTAGCCAATTTGATGGTAACAATATAGTTACCTGCCGAAACAGCACTTAAATCGATCGATTTTTCCAAACCATTTACCAGAGAAGTCTTAACTGTTTGTCCTACCAAATTGCGAACAATTACCTGACTGATCTCTGATGTTGCAGTGATAGTCAAATTATCCAACACTGGATTTGGATAAAATGAAATTTTATTTTCAGCTGCAACACTTGTAATAGCCGTTGTAGCATCATTATAGAAATAGATATTATCAAAATAAAAATTTCCATTTAAATGCCAAAAACCAACTTGTTTAATATCACTTAATACTAGTGCTGGATGAGCAATTTTGAGATCTGTCAACGAAATATCATATGCTTTCCATGCTCCGGGAGTTAAATCTGTTAGTGCTAAATTATATTCACCACCGGCAATACTAGTTGTGAGACCAAAAGAAATTGTTGTTACTGTTGTAGGATAAATATCTACATGCAGTTTAGTCATGCTACTTACATCCAATCTTGGTGTTAACTCGCTGGTACCAAAACAACAATCACTAGTAATATATTTGTAATTATTTCCTTCTGTCAATTTATCAGTCATTGAAGTAGCCCACCATAGTTCTAAATTGTATGGAAAAGCTTGAGAATAAGTATCGCTGTACACACTTATTACTTTCAGAGCATCAACTGTTGGTGCGGGAGCTGTAGGGAAAGGTCCTGTTGTGGTTGCACTTACTACGATAGGGCTGGTTACTGCATTTCCAGTTACATCCTTTGCAACAACGGAGAATGAATATGCAGTTGATGTATTTAGGCCGGTTACAACAAATATTTTTTCAACACCAGAATCACCTGATTGTGTTAGTGTTGTTGTTCCATGAGTTACTTCATAAACAATATTACCTGAATCATCTGTGGCATTCAGCAACAATTCAACACTTGAGTCAGTAACAGCTCCTTTGGTGGCTGTAAAAGCAGTTGGAGCCTGAGTGTCGACATTTGATGAAGAGTTGTAAAAATACAAATTATCGAAATAGAAAATACCGTGTACCTCCCAAAATCCAATTTGTCCAACATTGGCTAAATTGGCTCCTGTAAAGTCTGATAATGCGATATCAACAGTATTCCATTGGTTAGGTATTAAAGTAATGGTTTTATTTTTGTCACCATTTGAAGTAATACCAAACATAATAGAAGTTAAAGTTGCTGGATAAATATCTATGTGAATATTAGTCATTGCTGTCATGTTATGCAACCCTAAACCATAACCAAAACAACAATCTGAATCAATCTTTTTTATCAAATTACCAGGTGTAGCACTAGATTCTTCGCTAACTGCTGTTGCCCACCAACCCTCATAAGCGGCACTTATTGGAGTGTAAACATCACTAAAAATAGATCTAACTTTTAATGCAGGTGTTGTTGGGATAGGAGCATCAGGAATTGCCATAACTGAAGTGGCAAACATTGATTGAAAAAACACCATCGCAACAACTTTGATTGCGAAACTTTTTGTAATTGTTTTCATGATTGTAATTTTTAAATTGTTAGTTAATTAATTGTATTGATTTAAAATATTTATTGTTCTCCATTTGGAAATATATCTATTGATGCTGGAATCGAATAATTGTTATGCATATCAATAGTGTAAACTGAAACTTTATAACCTTTAATTTCTAGATTTTCTAGTTTGTATGTTTCAGTTAAACCATCCAACACCATTATGCTGTCGTCTAAGGCTATAGCATTCCTTTTTGCAATGGGTCCACTTGGGTTTTTCCACGTTAAGGTAACTTCTTTTAGCCCTGAGGCAACTGTTAATCCTGTAACTTTGGGAGAATAAACCTTCACATTTGTCAGGTATTCTTTGTAATTATCGTCCATGCCGTTGCAATTGCACAAAAGCAGGCCAAAGTACAGAAAAGCTATTATTTTAATTGATTTCATGTGTAATAATTTGTTTTTAATTGTCACATGGAACTCGCATGTCAGATTTTCATTCACATTGTTGAATACCTTATTTATGCTCGTTTCATGTTATGTTGGTTTTATTGATTATCTAATCCATAAAGCGTTATCTCTGAGCCGTATACATTTGTTTCGCTACCGTAGTTTGATAAAATGCTGAATTTCAGATATCGGAATGGCTGTGAAATAGATTCCAGGTTGAACTCATGACCATCAATAGCCTCTTTATATTTTTGTGGAGGGATATTCCCTTCAGCATCGCGGGGATCTCCAATGTCGAATGTGCCTAATGGAATCCAAATTAGCTTATCATTACTTATTGAAATTGAGAACGATCTCATGTTTTCTTCTTTGTAATAATAATAATTAGCACTTACTCCCTTTTGCTCAGGACCAAGGTATTCAAAGGCACGTTGCCAAACAACAAATCTATTAATCACTACATTTTTATTTAGATCCACTACTATATCAAGGGGCCATTTAAGCATTCCACCATTATCGTCGCGACTGATTATAAAATAGCTGTTATCTGCGCCAGATTCTTTAGTGTCAATTACATCATCCCAAAAACTGGCAATAGTACCTTCCCATTTATCACCATCTACCGATAAATTCTGAAGTACTTTCCATGTACTTTTATCAATTTTTTGTTCTAAGAGTGGTTTATACGTTCCTTTATCCAGCTTGTCTGTTTTGTTACCATTGAAATCCTCAACCATAACTGAAAAGTCATATTCTTCTGGATCTAATCCTCTGATCATCTTCTTTGTAGAGTCAATACTCGAAGATAAAATTCGTTCATATTCTTTTCCATTTTTAGAAAAATGAACATATACAAATACAGTCTTCTTTGCAGGATTTTGCCATTGAATCTGAACACCACCAAGACTTTCTTTTAGTGTTAAACTTTCCTGAACTAAATAAATAAATGACTTGAGAGGTGTAACCTCAATTTCGGTTGGTTCTGAATTGTTATTACTTCTGTCAACAGCGTAAAGCTTCACCCTCTGTGGCATTTCATCTTTGAAACCGTCAATCTCAATTGAATCGCCATAATGACTTGTGACTTTAAAAACTTCTTTACCCATTGCATTGGTATATACAGCTTTTATGTATAATAAATCATTATCGTTGGGTGATGTAAACTTCAAAACAGCACCTCCATTGGTTGGTGTATAACTAATATTTGTGACTTTTCCGGGAGCAGTGGTATCCAAAACGTCCTCCTTACAAGCCGAAAAAACGGACAAAAACAGCAGACTCACCAAAAGTAACTTTTGATACTGGCTAAATATTTTTAATTGATTATTCATCATATATAATTTTTGAAATAATTACTCTTTAGTTACCAACCCGGATTTTGTACCAGGTTTGAATTTACCAGCATTTCGCTGTATTTAATTGGATATAGATAGTCGCGTGGTGTAATAAACGAACGCTGACCTACATTTTTCACAATATAAAAAGAATTTGTACTGGAACCATCAACGCTCCAACCGGTGACAGGAGTATTGAAGTATTTATCCCCTTCTTTCCATCGGCGTACATCAAAATTGCGATGTCCTTCGAATGCAAATTCAATCCGGCGCTCCTGTTTGATTATTTCTCGTAAGCCTTCAAGTGTTTTATGTTTGTTTACCGTTTTGGCAATGAGCGGATCTTCCCATGCAGCTTCTACAGTTGGAATTCCGGAACGTACACGAATTTTGTTCAACGCATCGTACACTTTTTGATCTGGTCCGTAGTACTCGTTATAAGCTTCGGTATAGTTGAGATACAATTCCGCTAAGCGAATAATTGGCCAGGGATAAGTCACCAGTTTTGAGTATGCATCGCCTTCGGAATCGGGATGGCAAACTTTTTTTAATACATATCCGGTTATTACATAGTCGTTTGTGCTTCCACGACGACCATAAGTTTCACCATTTTTCATCAATAGGTTCCATTTTTTTCCCCAGGTGCGATAAATCCCTTTATCAAAACCAATGGAAGCATAAAAACGTGGTTCTCTACCCAAATGAAGATTAGGAATCATAATTGGTGTACCTGTAGCGGGAATTGTATGATACTTGTCTGCATCGGTTATTCGAGCCAAACTGAAGCGATTTGCATATTTGAAAGTAAGGTCTTCGTCGATGGGCAATCCATTTTTAGTGTAATATGCCTCGGCTGCCTGAATAGTTGGCGAAACCCATTGCCATGCTGCTGCCTGCGCCGATGCATCGGGATTTATAATCATCGAAGCGGCTTGCAACGACCACCACTGGCCATTTGTTACAGGATTGGAATTTCCCCAAATCAATTCGGAGTTCCAACGTTCGGTAAACATATACCTGTAATTATAAAGAGCCTTCACTTCAGGTTGCATAATGTCGATTGTATCAAAAGTGGGAACTATTCCATCAAATTCATACAATTTCAGACTGTTTGCTGTAGCAAATTGAATGGCATATTCAGCAGCATCGAGTGCTTTTTTCCACTTTTCCTTATCGTAAGTAGTATTGAATAATTTTACACCATCTTTATCTTTAAATGTATCGTAAAAGCTAGCATTACCATTATACAAAGGACTGGCAGCGTAAAGCAACACGCGCGATTTTATTGAATAGGCAATTAGTTTATCAATACGTCCGAAATCGTTAGCCGAGTTAATTCGTGTAGGCAAATTCGGTATCGCCTTGTCGATGGTTGAAACAATATATTCAACTACTTCATCTACAGGACGTCTTTTGATTCGCACTTCTTCGACACTTGCTGTAATTGGCATATTGACATCTACTATAGGAATTGGCCCGTACTGACTGAAAAGCCGAAAATGGTAATACGCTTTCAGAAAAATTGCTTCGGATTTCCAGGTTTCCTTTTCTTCGGTCTTCATATCTTTTACCAAATCAATATTCTCGATAAAGATATTACAAGCTCTAATTGCTTTAAAAAGTGATTCCTGCATACGTCCGAAAGGATAAGTGTCGTTCCATAAGCCCATTATAGGATTATCAACCGACTGTTTTCCGCGCATAAGCTCCACACCGGGAGTTTCTTTGGCAAGGGGTGTTGTCAATTCATCCGAAGCAAATGCAGTGGTTGAATAAACGCCATCCTCTTGTGGCAGGTAATGATAGCAAGTAGCCAGAGCTCTGTAGGCTGCTTCTTTTCGTTCGAACATAAGTTCAATTTCCTGAGCTTTATCTGGCACAATATCCAGATAATTATCACAACTACTCAATCCTAAAGTTGAGATTATTGCAAATAGAATATATAATTTCTTCATTTTGTGTATTTTCATTTATTGGATTAGAAATTTAAATTTAAACCGATATTTATTATTTTCTGAGGTGGATAACCTAATCCTCGTCCTCCCATCTCAGGATCCCAGAGTTTAAAATTGCTGAGTACAAGTAAATTGGTTCCAGATGCATAAAGGCGAGCCTTTTCAATATTTATCTTTTTTAGAAATTTTTGTGGCAATGAATAACCTAATTCTACACTTTTCAGGCGGAGGAAGCTACCATTGCGTAACCACCAAGTTGACGGTTTCTCGTTATTGGAAACTGAAGCAACTGACATGCGGGGCCAAAAGGCATTAGGATCAGGGTTTTCATCAGACCAATGATTATCGGCAATAATCTGCAAAGCATTGCGCTCATTTACAAAAGGGGAAATGGACGTTGGGTCGATAAAGAATGATGAACGACCTGAGCCTTGAAAGAAGAACGAGAAATCAATATCTTTGTAACCCAATGAAGCTCCAAAACCATAAATAATTTCAGGAACAGTTGGATAGCCAATAGGTATCATATCCGAATCGTCAATTTTTCCATCTTCATTTATATCCACATATTTTATATCGCCAGCCATGTAACTGCCGATTTGATTGTATTGAACAGGGGAATTGAGCACGTCCAGTTGATCGGTAAACAATCTCTCGGCCACTAAACCACGGGGCTGATTCATAGGTTGACCAATGTTGCTCAAGTAAGCATATTGATATTCAGGTTCTCCATTTTCAACTATTTTATTGGTTGCATACGTAAAGTTAACACGCGAAGTAATCCACAGGTTTTTGTTGAAACTCACCTTATAGTCCACTGAACCATCAATACCATGTGACTCAGCTTTACCAATATTACTTGCAATGGCGGCTGTAAGTCCCATTGTTGTAGGAATATACTCGCGCAACATATAAATATTGCTTCGGTTTTCTTTAAAATAATCTATCTGAATATTGGCATCGCCAAACAGCCCAAGTTCTACTCCAAAATTTGATTTCTCAGCAACTTCCCAAGTTACTGCAGGGTTGGCGTAACTATTTATATTATAACCATTGTAACTGTTACCAAAATCTTCACCCCATACATGTCCTTTTCCACCATCATTCAGATTTACGGAAGAAAGATAATAAAATCGGTTACTAGAAATGGCATCATTTCCAACCAATCCATAAGTGGATTTAAATTTTAAGTTTGAAATGACTTTTTTCATGCTTTCGCTGAAAAATTTCTCGTTAGTAACCACCCAGCCTAATCCTGCCGATGGAAAAAATCCATAACGGTTTTGTTTCGAAAATTTTTCAGAACCATTGTATCCGAAATTTAACTCCACAAAGTATCTCGAATCGTAAGCATAAGTGGTGCGTCCTGAAATTCCCATGTTTCGGTAGGGCAATGACGAATAAACATCGTTACCTGCATCACTTAGTAGCTCACGTGCATATCCAACCAACAAACCTCCAACTTCATGTTTGTCGTTAAACTCACGATTATACTGTGCTACTCCTTCAAAATAAAAGCTGTTGGATGCTGATTTATTGTTAGTTCCTGTAGTAAGATATTCAGTACCTTCACTGATTTGTTCAATAGTATGAATTACACCTGTTTCTCCATCAACTTCTTTCAAACCATAATAAAAAGGTGTAAAACCTCTTGAGATTTCGCTTAAACTGTAGGAATTAAGCGATGCCATACCACGTAATTTCAAACCTTTGGTAATTATACTCAAATCCTGTTCGAGCTGAAACTGTGCTGTTGTGGTTGACGTGAAACGATCCTTATATCCTTTAACCATTTCGGCATACGGATTTGGATAACCACCGTTTCCTTTGTTGCCGAACATCACGTGGTTTACAAACTCAGTACTTTCATCTTTGTCATAATATCTCGGGAAGTTCACAGGATTTGCCTGCATCACCATCGAGAAAATATTTCCGGCATCGTTTTGAGGTCCGTTATACCTGTCGATAAGCGAGTAGAACTTTACCATCGCTTTGGTTGTCTTTGTGAGATTTACATCAATATTGGCGCGTAGATTATAACGTTTGATATTTATATTGTTGTTAAAATTATTCATTTTATCCACATTTAACAACCCCTTTTCATCAGTATAAGAAACGGATAAGTAATACTGAGCTATTTCGCCACCCCCACTTACACTCATGTTCGCTTTTTGATTTTGTACGGTTGAGCGGAACAACTCATTGTACCAGTTGACATTCGGATAAATCTGTGGATCTAATCCATTTCTTGTTCCTTCAATCTTGTCTTTCGAATAATATAGCAATGCTTCCGGGTCGCGGGTTCGTAAGGCTTTATTGTAAAGTTCCATATAATCAACACCTCCTAAAAACTCATTGGTCATTGTTGGTGAAGTGATGGAGTTTTCAATGCGGACACTAATGCTGGCCTTACCTTTCTTTCCAGATTTGGTAGTTACAAGGATAACGCCATTTGCACCACGGGCACCATATAAAGCGGTGGCTGTAGCATCTTTCATTATTGAAAAGCTGGCAATATTATCAGGTTCCATTCTTGCCAAATCGGTTGTTGAGACCTCTAAGCCATCAATCAGAATCAAAGGACTATTAGCATAACCAAAAGAAGTTACACCGCGAATAAAAAATTCTGCATTATCTTGTCCCGGTTCACCCGATCGTTGATATGAAATAATACCTGCAACTTTACCCGCCAGTGCATTGGTCAGGTTGGTAGGAGCAATTTTTAATTCGGTAGGATTTACTGTATTGATAGAACCGATAACGCTGTTCTTTTTTTGAGTCTGGAAGGCAACTACCTGAACTTCTTCCAAAGCGCTGGCAGTTTCTTTCATTACAAGGTTCACTGTTTTTTGGTTTCCTACCACTATTTTTTCTACATTAAATCCAACATATGTAAATTTTAGTGTGTCTGTAGAGTTCAAATTTGCCAAAGCAAACTTTCCGTCCATCGACGTCGTGGTACCTTTTAAAGAATTTAAACTCAGTACTGAGACTCCGGGAAGTGGATTGCCCTCCATGTCAACAACTTGTCCGGTTACCATTACTGATTGAGCCAAACTAAATTGACTCATCATTAATAATAAAGCCAGCGCTAAGAAATTAGTAATTGTTTTTTTCATCTTTTCAATTGAGTATTATTATAAAATTAACCTGTAGGTATTTCTTTTTATATTTAAATGATACGAACTTTTCGTGTGAAAATATTTTGAGAATCGTGAGCCCGGACAATATATATACCCGGTTTTACCTCTTCAACATTCATTTTTTGTTTGCTCTGATTACTTAAAGTTTGCTGTAGAACACGTCCTTGCAAATCAAGCAATTCGATATTTCGCGGTAAATTGTCGGAAAATTGTAAAAAGAAAGTCCCTTTTGCCGGATTGGGGTATAAGAAAAATGACTCAGAACCAATAGTTTCTACTGCTGTAAGTTGATTAAATGCGATCCAGTTAAGATTGTAACCATCGGTTCTTGATAATAGTCGAATAATATTTTTCCCCGATGTAAGTGATACTGTTGTAGACTGAGTCTGCCAGTTTTGCCATCCACCTGTATTGTTGAACGAAACTACCTTTAGAGGTGTCATACTCCCATTTTGATCGAGGAGTACAGCAATTTGAGCCGAGCCAGAATTTACCGAAATACGAAAATCCATAGAATATGTTCCACTGTTTTCAACCCAGATATAATAATCGAGGTATTTATTCACGGCTGCATACGAAGTATTTGTTCCCGCTCCAGCGTCAGTACAGGTTTCAAAACTAAATCCGTTGTTATAATTAAAATCCTCTGCTTCTATTTTGCCGGGAATAGTTTTATGAGCTAGAATAAGATTTTTTATTTCCTGATTTTGGTATGTTGTAAGCGACTGTATTCCGCTGGTACAGGCATTAGTTGTATAATCCACCGTTAAAACACTTGCATTTAGAATCTGATCAGTAATGGAAATCTCAATTTTTGTATTATCAGTTGAAGAAACAGCAGTGGAAAGTATGGTTGCCTCTTTTCCATCTATTTTTACAACAAAAGGATTCCCAGTTAATGTTTCAACCGCTTTGTTGAGTTTCAACGTAATCGAGTTGGCCCAGCCTGCAGTTTCTGCGCTTAGCATTTCAAAAGCTGTATTTTCGATTGTTTTAGGATTTTTGAATTGAAAATAATTGATGTTTGCACCACCATTTTCAAATACAATTTTCATTTTCACACTTCCGGCAGGCAATATCACGTTGGTTAGAGCACCGGTACGCCATGTTGTCCAGCTACCCGAAGGTGCAAGTGAAAAAGTTTTGGATGCTCTTTTCCCGTTTACTTCTACATAAACTTTGGCTGTACTGCTTGCGCTTGCATACCGAAGAAGAATATTGTAGGTCATTTCTTCGCCTGACTGAAGGGTATATTGCATCCATTCGTCATCTTCAATCCAACTAACACAATAACCGTTGGTAGTTGCATCGTTACAACTCTGAATATCAACGCCATCATTACGATAGGCAAATCCACTATTCCATGCAGTGTATTGGTTAGTACTAACATGATAATCAGCATCCACTTTATCCAAATAGGCATAACCGGCTCTACCTAAATCATAATCCACCGCATACACAGTGCTGGCAGTTGTATGGACTTTAAATGGCTTTGTTTCGGTAGTTTGTGGTTGACGAATCATGGCATCGATTACGTCTCGCTGAACCGAACAGTTTTCTAATTTGTGATTTTCGGCAAAAGTAATTACCGCCTGAAAAGCATTGTCAACAGATGGTTTTGGAGCATTTCCTTTCCAATAATTTACCAGATTGGTATAATCGCTGTTTTCGGTTACTTTCAATACATTATTAATACCGACTTTTTTTACCGGCCACCACGACCAACCGATATTATTTTTTTCCATTAGCTCAATACAATCTGTAAACCATGTATTTGAATTTTCACCGGCTTCTCCTAACCAAATGGGACAATTGTTGGCTGTTCTAAAGTCAGTCATCCATTTTATTGAACCGGCATCATTATACGCCCAGTATTTATGAAAACTGTAGGCCATATTGTTATCCCATTTTGGTGTCAATCCTGAGAAATCGTTTGCAAACCAGTTACCTTCAATTATTATTAAATGATTTGGATCAACTTCTCTGATGGCTGTTGTAATTCGCCCATACAAACTTCGCATTTGAGAATTATTACCTTCGGGGAAGGTCCAGTTCGTTTCATTGAGGAGATCATATCCTGCCACCCATTGGTTGTTAGCATACCGTTCGGCCAACTTACGCCACAAAGCTACTGTTTTGGCTTTATTCAATTCGCTTTCCCATAACGATGGTTTAGTGGAGTTGTAATCAGAAATATTGCTGTCTTTTCCTTGTCCACCTGGAGCACCGTGAAGATCGAGAATTACATACATTTTATTGGCGGCACACCATTCAACTAAATTGTCGAGGCGTTTGAAACCATCTTCTAACCATGTATTCTCGCCCTGAACAGGTTCATCTTCAATTGGCAATGTAAAAACTTTGTAGTGTAACGCAGGGCGTACAGAATTGAAACCCCATTTTACCATTGAATCCACATCTATTTTGCGGAAATGATTATCGAGCCAAGCAGTATAGAATTGATTTGTTTTTTCAAGGCCTATTGTTTCAACTAGTTTCTTCCTAAATTCCCATTGTGTTCCTGCGACTCCTGAAGTTTGCATCATATAACCTTCCTGCAACATCCAGTTTCCTGTGCCTATACCGCGGAGAATAAGATTGTTGCCTTGAGGGTCGACAATTTGTTTCCCGGAAGCATGCACATAGCTGTTTTGAGCTTGTAGTACAAAAGAAGAAAATAATAAAAGGGAAAAAATAACTTTTCTCATTGGAGTATTAGATTGTATAATGTGATTTTGACACAACAAAAATATACTTAGAAATCAAAATAAATCTCCTTGGAATTAAAAAAGTATGTTGTTTTAGCCTAAAAAGAATTTAATGTGTTGTAATACAGTGTTTTTGTCTTGCTATACTTGAGTAGAAAAGTAGTATGTGTAGTAGTTGATTATTATAGATAAATTGTGTTTTTAACCTTTTTAATGAAAAGATTAATGTGCTATATTAATGAAATTTCGGATTCAACGATTGTCGAATCCAAAACTGTTATGAGGTAGCTGTAACATGTCCAAAAAAAATAGATAGAATTCTAACTTGTTTTGTAAAAAAACAGAATTATCAGCTAATTTGCAGAATCTTATTATCAAATTCTTCTTTTTGAAGGTAAGTTCTGTTTTTTGATTTAGTACGGTAATTATAAACGGTAGTAAGTGAATATCTCAAGAATTGAGATATTTTATTTCCATCGCTAATACCCAAACGCATAAGCGCCATAATACGTAATTCAGGGTTTAGTATTTCATCTTTTTTTAATATAAACCTATCATTTTCATTTAACAATTCATTTACTTTTACCACAAAATCAGGGAATAATTGTAAAAAGGCATTGTCAAAGTTTGCATACAATTCTTCAAACTCAACATCCATTATATCTTGAGATTGCGTCATTAATTTTGCGTCATTTATATTTCCATCTTTTATCTTACTATGAACCTTTTTCCGAAAATCATCAATTTTATTAATATATACAGAGCAAAGTTCGATAAAACGTCCTATATATACTTCTTTAATCTTGTTTGATTCTGACAACTCGTCGTTTGTAGCAAATAAAATTTTATTTACCTCAGTCAATTCATCGTTAAGTTTATTTAGTTCAGAATTTAAATGATTAAGATCTGCATTTGCATTTTGCAAATTATTTTTTACTGCAGACAACTTTTTTATTTGCTTGTAAATGATAAGAAGCATAATAATCAATAAAACCGACAACGAACTAATTAAAATAAGATATTTCTGTAATATAGATTTCTGACTTTCTATTTTAGCTTGATATGTTTTATCTATCAATGATAAAATGGTGGAACTTTGCAAACTTCGTAGTTTTGCATTATAAAACATAGTAGCGCTCCATGAGAAACGAATATAACTATAGGCTCTATCGATATTTCCTTCCTCATATAGTATTTGAGCAAGCATACTTAATGATGCCTGATCTTTTATAGCCGATTGAATATCTGAGATAGCGGAAAGTGCAAGATAATATTTTAGATTCTCTCTGTCTCCTTTCCATTGATATATCAATGAACGGCGAAAAGCCACTAAAGCATACTCAGGTGTGCCCGAAGTTGTTTGTGAAAACACAGCATCATTCAGTTTTAAGGCATCAACATAGTTGTGTGCATTTCGGGTACTATCTTCCTTCAATTCTAAATACAAAGGATTCTCTGGTGTTAATACTGCCTTAAGAGCCGTCAATTTTGCATCGAAAACTTTCCAGTATGTCTGTGATTTTTTTTTATCCTGCGAATAATAGGCTAATTCTCCATATACACGAAGATAGGTGTTGTACAAGTCAATAAGAAGATAATCGGGAACTTTTAATTGATCAATACTTTCTAATAGATCTGATGCCTCTTTATAGAGCCCTACCGAAGCCAGTAAGTAGGCTAGTTCAAGCTTGCTTTCATATTCCTTAGTTGCATCGAGGAGTGTTATTGCTATTTCTATATTTTTGTTTTTATACAAAATCGCTGAATCACAAATATATGGCTTGTATTCTTTATAAATAAGAGAGTTTAACTCATATTCCTCTAAAGAAAAATGCTTTACTTGTTGTAATTTATTCTTATAATTTTGTATTCTTTTTTCTCTTTGTTGAGTGTAGGAATCAGAATTTTCAATTACAGAGTCTAATTTTAATAAAAGAGTTTCGAAATTTGTCTGAGAAAAAAGGATAGTTGGCAATATTAACAAAGCCAAGGAGAGTATATATTTTTTTGCTGATAAAATATTTAAGATTGTTAGCATTGGATAATATTTTTATTATCAGATTTTTGCAATGATTATTTGAGTGTATTTTAGATTATATTACCATCAGAACTAAATTTTCAGTAGTACTCGGATAGTTGAAATAATCGTTACAAATGTATGAATAGTTTTTTAATATGTTGTAATATGGTTTACACCAAATCATCAAAAACGTTATGAAACTATACACCTAATATTTGTTTAAATTTTGAAATAATAATATTTTTGGCTCTATAACGTTTTGGGTGGCTAATAAATATATCACATTAAAAAACATAGACCCATTGTTTGAGTATACACTTAGGAGTTGTAATGAAATAAATTATACATTATTGGGCTTAATTGTATAATTCCATTCACCGTGAAATTCGCTTTTATTGATTTTTATTTCTGCCAATTCTAATTCTGAAACAATAATACCTTTTTCGTAAATTGAATC
>JBBRHJ010000024.1:0-23218 GCA_038222885.1 Bacteroidales bacterium
TAATAAACAAATAATATGACATTACTTAGTATTATATTGCAAGCTCCTGCTGCTGCGGGTGGAGCAAGCAGTTATTCCGGAATTTTGATGATGGTTTTGATTTTTGTGGTTTTCTATTTTTTTATGATTCGTCCACAATCAAAACGCCAAAAAGAAATTAAAAAACAACGTGAGTCTATGAAAGCTGGCGATAGAGTTGTAACATCAGGTGGCATTTACGGTAGAGTAAAAGAAATCAAAGATACAACTGTAACAGTCGAAATAGCTGAAAACGTGCGTATTAAAATTGATAAGAATTCAGTTTTTGCAACAGTAGAAGATATTCAATCCCCAGCAAAATAATTTTGAAAAATGGCTGACAACAGTTTCGTTCGATTAGTCCATTATTACTATTTAAAGCTTAAATCATTCTTTTTTTCAAAGGATGTTTTAAGCTTTTTGTTATTTCTCGTACTCGCATCCTGTTTTTGGTTTGTCAATGCATTAGATAAGGAGCGCGAAACAGAAATCATAGTTTCTGTTCATTTTGAGGGAGTTCCACAAAATATTGCCATTACCAATAAAATTCAGTCCATCAAAATCAAGATCAAAGATCAAGGTCTAAATCTGTTTACCTACTCACGCCGCAATTATAGTTCAATTACTTTCGATTTAGGTCGTGTGTTTTACGAAAAAGGAAAAATTAGTATTTCGCCCGATCAAATCAGGGGCAAAATTGCTCGATTCCTATTACCTTCTACTTCTATTCTTGCAATATTGCCAGATTCGCTCATTTTGCAATATGAAAGATTGAGTACCAAAACTTTACCCATAGAATTTAATTCTAAAATAGAATTGAGTCATCAGTATGTTTTAAGTGAAGATATACGTGTTTCTCCCTCAGAGATTACTGTTTTCGGCCCGAAATCGGTACTGGATAAATTAGAAACAATTAAAACTGAAGTTGTAGAACTAAAAAAATTAAGTGATACGACATATATCAACACTAAGTTACTTCCTATTAAGTCTGTAAATTTTGCTTCCAATGAAGTCAAAGTTGCTATCTTTGTAGAAATGTTTACAGAGAAAAGCATTCAATTACCTGTAACTATTCAAAACTGTCCAGAGAAAATCGTTATTAGGACATTTCCACCCATTGTTAATGTTACATTTAACGTTGGAATGAGTCATTTTAATGCTATTAATTCCGATGATTTAAGCGTAGTATTGGATTACAATGAAATTGATCATAATCAAAGTAGTAAACAAAAGCTCAAACTTGAAAATACAAAATCCTTCATTTCCAATGTGAAAGTTGACCCTACCGAAGTTGAGTATATTATTGAATTGAAGAAATAAATAAGTAGCTATACAATGAATAAAATTCAAATGGTTGATCTCCGTAGTCAATACGAAGCAATTAAAGAAGAAGTAAATCAAGGAATTCAGGAGGTTTTAGATACTACTGCTTTTATTAAAGGTGGCAAAGTCAATGATTTTCAACAGAATTTGGAAAAGTATCTGAATGTAAAAAATGTAATTCCAGTTGCCAATGGAACTGATGCGCTTCAAATAGCTTTGATGGCCCTGGGACTAAAACCTGGCGATGAAGTAATTACTCCAACTTTTACTTTTATTGCTACTGCCGAAGTGGTGGCTTTACTTGGCTTAACTCCTGTGTTGGTCGATGTGGATTCAGATACTTTTAATATTTCAATACCAGCACTCAAAAAAGCAATAACACCCAAAACGAAAGCCATTGTTCCCGTTCATCTATTTGGACAAAATGCTGATATGGAGCAAATTCTTTCAATTGCCAAAGAACACAATCTATTTGTGGTGGAAGATGCTTGTCAGTCAATTGGTTCCGAATATACTTTTTCCGACGGACAAAAAGTTCAATCAGGCTGTATGAGCGATATTGGCTGTACCTCATTTTTCCCTTCTAAGAATTTAGGTTGTTATGGCGATGGTGGAGCTATTTTTACCAATAACGATGAATTGGCAGCTCGCATTCGAGCTACTGCCAATCACGGTATGGTAGTTCGCTATTATCACGATTATGTAGGTGTGAATTCCCGGTTGGATAGTATTCAAGCCGCTATTTTATTGGTGAAATTAAAGAGTTTAGATCAATATACTGCTAACCGGCAAAAGGCTGCTGCATTTTATGATCAAGCTTTTTCTGGTTCTGAAAAACTTACTGTACCAGCAAGAGTTTCAAATTCCACCCACGTTTTTCATCAATATACTTTGAAGTTGAAGAATGTTGACCGAAAAGCATTAATTTCATTCTTGGAAACGAAGGATATTCCTGCTATGGTTTACTATCCGGTATCCTTACATTTACAAAAAGCATATCAAAGTAAACGTTATCAGCAGGGAGATTTTCCCGTGGCAGAACAGCTTTCTGAATGTGTAATTTCACTTCCCATGCATACTGAATTATGTGAGGAACAGTTGCATTATATTTGTGAACAAGTACTAGCTTTTGTCAATCAACAGTAAATCAGCATTATATAATGGATAAATTCATTGCTCACGAATCTGCGTTTATTGACTCCGATTGTAATATTGGTGCTGGAACTCGCATTTGGCATTTTTCACATATTATGTCTGGTTGTCGCATTGGCGAACATTGCAATATTGGACAAAATGTGGTAATCTCGCCAGCTGTAATTATTGGTAACAATGTAAAAATTCAGAACAACGTTTCCGTTTATACAGGAGTTGTTTGCGAGGATGATGTTTTTTTAGGTCCATCGATGGTTTTTACCAATGTGATAAATCCACGAAGCCACGTAAATCGTAAAAGTGAATTTGCACAAACAATTGTCCGACGAGGTGCTTCTATTGGTGCTAATGCAACTGTAGTTTGTGGCATCGAAATTGGTCAGTATGCCTTGATAGGGGCAGGAGCAGTTGTTACTAAATCAATTAAGGATTTTGCTTTGGTTGTTGGCAATCCAGCTCGACAAACTGGCTGGGTAAGCGAAAATGGACACAAATTACATTTCGACAATGTAGGTTTGGCTGTATGTCCTGAAACTGCTCAACAATACAAATTAACAGACTCAGTGGTTGTGCGAATACTTTGAGTCGTTAAATAAATTATTTTGTATTTTCCTAATGAGATATTAATTTTCTAGTTCTATTTATAATTATTTTGATTTTTAAAACTACATTTTATGATAAAATTTGCAATTATAGGTCAAGGGCACATTGGCAAGCGCCATGCTGAAATGATAAGACAAAACCCAGATTCCGAATTAATAGCAGTATGTGATGTGCTGTCAAAAAAAGAATTGGGACTTGAAAACATTGAAGAATTATTTTTTAATTCTTTCGATGAATTGTTGAAATCAGATTTAGATATTGATGTAATTAATATTTGTACTCCCAATGGATACCATGCTAATTATGCTATCAAAGCGTTGGAAGCTCGCAAGCATGTTGTTCTCGAAAAACCCATTGCTTTAACAAAAATAGATGCCGAAAAGATTTTGTTTAAATCATTAGCCATGTCGAAACACGTGTTTAGCGTAATGCAAAACAGGTATTCACCACCCTCGGTTTGGCTTAAAGAATTAATTGATAATGAGACTCTTGGTTGCATTTTTATGGTCAAACTTGATTGCTATTGGAATAGAGATGATAGATATTATAAAAAAGGAAACTGGCACGGTGATTCTAAATTGGACGGAGGTACTCTTTTTACCCAATTCTCCCACTTTATTGATATTATGTATTGGTTATTTGGCGATATTAAAAATATCAACGGAAATTTTGCCGATTTTAACCACAAAGAACTGACAGATTTTGAAGATAGTGGTGTTGTAACTTTTGATTTTATCAATGGTGGCATGGGGAGTTTGAATTATTCTACCTCGGTTTGGGATACAAATCTCGAAAGTAGCATTACCATAATTGGCGAAAAAGGTACTGTAAAAGTAGCTGGGCAATATATGAATGAAGTTGTTTATTGTCATGTGAAGGATTATGTAATGCCTGAATTGGCACCTTCAAATCCGCCAAACGATTATGGTTTGTATAAAGGTTCGGCTCAGAACCATCATTATGTAATTGAAAACGTGGTAGATAAATTGACCGACAAAGGCACTATTACAACCAATGTGTTAGAAGGGTTGAAAGTCGTTGAAATTATTGAACGTATTTATGCCGTAAGAGATTTGAATTGGAAGAAGTAGAAATTAAAGGATTTTTAGGCTGAGGCATAGGCACAGCCAAAAGTTATGATTATTAAAAAGTTATGAGTGGAAAGTGAACAAGTCCCGCAATTCGAGATGTCACAACTTCTGAAACAAGCTTACAAACAAAATTTACTTAGCCGGAACTAATTCAATTCCCCTTTAGGGGTCGTTTTACAGAAAAAACAAACTAGCTCCAATAATACTAATTAAAGCTCCAATGATATGTTGGGGCTTTATTTTTTCGTTGAACATGATTGCTGATGGCCAAATAATGAGAATTGGAACCAAGGCCATCAAAGTCGAAGCAATCCCTGTTTTGGTTTGCTGAATGGCGAATAACGACAACGCAACACCAATAAAAGGACCGAAAAATGAGCCTATCAGCACCGATCGCATTCCAGCTTTATGTTTTGAGGCTTCTTTCACTTTTCCCCAACGACCTAAAAAAGTGATTAGAATCACAAAAGAAATAAGTCCGAAAATAGCTCGAATTTGTGTAGCCGCAATTGGGTCGTAATCGCCCATCCCTTTTTTGCTTAATATTAGTCCACCTGCTTGTCCCAATGCTCCTCCAAAAGCCAATAAAAAACCTTTTAAAGGGATATTTAATCTCATTTTTTTATTGGCAATGGCTATCACTATTCCTGATAGACTGACGAATATAGCAATCATATTGAGTGCGGAAAGTTTCTCACTTAGAAAAAACCAGCCAATTATAGCCGTTAGCATAGGAGCGAAACTCATGATGAGTGCTGCCGTGCGTGAACCAATTACGGAATAGGATTTGAAAAGGAATAAATCGCCCAGAAAGAATCCAATAAAGCCCGATAAGCCTAACCAAAACCACTGATAAAGAGTAGCATCAAATGGTAAAATCATTGACCTCGTAAATAGAGTTGTTAAACCCAACAAGAGAAATGCCATGGCTAATCGAATAAAATTCACCGATAACGATCCAATCTTGTCGCCCGCCTTTTGAAAAAACAAAGCACTCATTGTCCAACAGACTGATACCGCCAAAGCTGCAAATTCCCCTATATGTGTATTTAACATATTTATAATTTTTCCGCAAAGATAGAAAAAGGAAGTGAAACGGGAAATAGGAAGCGAGTAAACAAGTAATCAATTAAAAAAGGCAAAGGCGGAGGCGAAGGTAAAGGATCGAAAAAAGGCAAAGGCTAGGCGAAGGCAAAATAGGTTTTTTTATCTAGTAATTTTCCAACCAAAATACAAAACCCCAAACGCTAATGGAGTATGCGACATCCTGCAAGGCGGGAACCTAGACCCAAACCCCAAACGCTAAACGCTAAACACTAAACGCAAAACACTAAACGCAAAACACTAAACGCAAAACACAAAACGCAAAACACAAAACGTTAAACGCTAAACACAAAACTCTGAACCCTAAAACCTCAACGAAAGTCCTAAGCCATTGTTATTTAACCCAAGACTTAGATCAATATTAGGTTTATCAGCAAATGGGACACCTCGATTATAGCAGTCAACAGCCTTTTTTAGGTTTCTATTACTTGAATTTACAAGTGGAATTGTAGTAGCTACAACTCCGCAACCAATTAATCCTATAATCCAATTAGGTTTTTCACCATATAAAACATCACTTATTGGCAATCCAATTAAAATTCCTCCTAAAAATCCTATTCCAAACGTTATTATTGAAGTGGCTTGTACTTTTTTAAAATAACGCAAGGATTCTGGATTGTTTCGCATTATAAATTTCATATTGTCAGGCGATAATTCATAACCATCTCCAAAACAACTGTATTCCCACCCAGTTTTATCAATGTGAATGCTGTCAACATTGGTTTGACTAAAAGTTGAATATGATATAAAAAAAGTAAGTACTATAAAAGCGAATCTTATGTTCATATTATCAATTAGTAAACGAGAAGACAAGTTATGAGTTTCAAGGCAAAGGCGTAGTCTTCAAAAATTTCAATCCCTTCAAATCTCAAATTCCAAACTTTTCCAAACACTAAACCCTGAACGCTAAACACTAAACGCTAAACCCTGAACGCTAAACACCGAACCCTAAACGCTGAATAAACGCTACTCCTTCGGCATTATTAACATCAACAATAAATAAATTAATAGACCAGGGAATCCAGCTGAAATAACTGATAGAATAACATAGCCAACACGCACAAGGGTTGGGTCTAAGCTAAAATAATTGGCAATTCCGCCGCAAACACCAGCAATCATAGCATTTCTTGAACGAAGCAATTTCTTTTCCATAATGATTTTGAATAAATGATGAATAATAATTAGAATTAAAAAAAGAGATGAAATAATCAGAACAATTTAGCATTTCATCTTTGTTAAATTTGGAGATGCAAATATAAGTATTTGGTAATAATTTACAAATTAATAATAAAAAAAAACGGTTCGGAGTTTATTCTCGAACCGTTTTTGAAAATAATTTATTCAGAGATTATTTAGTAGTGCTTTTCCCAGATGATTTGGGTTTTGCAATATTTTCACGCATAGATGTATCGGCCTCGATATTTTTCATCTTGTAATAATCCATAATTCCTAAATTACCACTGCGGAAAGCCTCTGCCATAGCTTGAGGTACTTGCGCCTCTGCCTCTATAACTTTGGCACGCATTTCTTGCGATTTGGCTATCATTTCCTGTTCGAGCGAAACTGCCATAGCACGACGTTCTTCAGCTTTAGCCTGAGCAATATTTTTATCAGCTTCTGCCTGATCCATTTGCAATTGAGCACCAATATTTTTACCTATGTCGATATCAGCAATATCAATGGAAAGAATTTCAAATGCTGTACCTGCATCCAATCCTTTTTTCAATACTAGTTTAGAAATTGAATCCGGATTTTCGAGTACAGTTTTATGAGATTCCGAAGAACCAATAGAAGATACAATACCTTCACCAACACGAGCCAAAATAGTTTCTTCGCCTGCTCCACCAACCAATTGTTTGATATTGGCACGAACTGTAACACGCGCTTTGGCTATCAACTGAATACCATCCTTAGCAACAGCGGTTACTGGAGGCGTATCCAATACTTTTGGATTTACCGACATTTGTACTGCCTGAAAAACATCACGACCAGCCAAATCGATGGCGGTTGCCATTTTAAAGGTTAAATCAATATTTGCTTTCGACGCTGAAACCAACGCATGAGTTACACGTTCGATATGTCCACCAGCCAAAAAGTGAGCTTCCAATCCATCGCGTTGTACTTCTTTAATGTCCGCTTTGTGAGCTTCAATCATACATTGAACAATGATGTGAGGAGGAACCTTACGAATTCGCATCAAAAACAATTGAATAAGGGAAATATTGACTCCCGACACTTTAGCCGAAAGCCAAAGCAAGAAAGGCACATAATAAAAGAAAAGTAGCAGCAGTATGCCTAATACTACCAAACTAACAACTTCAATTCCAATTCCAGCCATAATGGTATTTAATTTAAATGATTAATAATCTGATATTTATAGAGTTATTTATAGAATTTATTTTACTGTATTCTTCCAACCAAAATATTGGTTTTCATTACTTCGAGTACAACTACTTCCACTTTTTCATCGATGAAGTCATCGTTAGTTTTTGCCTCCACGATATGACCGTTGACTTTCACTTTTCCCATCGGTGCCAATCTTGAACTTGTAATTCCAAAATCGCCAATATTGATAACTATATTCTCAAGTGGATCATTTTTGCCATCAATTTCAGTTTTAAGCGACATCTTTTCGAGTGTTTTTGATCGGAAGAAAATCCAGATCGCGATTCCTAAAAGTACTAAGCCACCCAATAAGGTAATATGACCAGCACTGCTACCTATTTCAGAATAAGCAAGATAGACAGCACTACCCAAAAACAATGTTCCAGCAATTCCCGCTAATGAAATTCCTGGAATGAGAAATAGTTCTATTAAAAAGAATACTATCCCGACGAGCAACAAAATTACGACAATTATTATCTCCATAGTTGTAAAAAAATCTTAGCGTAAAAATACGACATATTTTCAAAATATCAGTCATTTATGCAAGAAATCAAAATATTTATTTGTTTCAGGTCCTAAATGACCGATAATCACATTATTTATTATTGTGAATAATTTCCAGATTACATGCTTCATGAAGTGCTTTTTGGGTTGTTATATTCAATTCGAGTAACTTCTTCTCTGAATTCAATATGTGTTCCACAATTTTTTTTCGTTCTTCTGCTTTTTCTTCAACTAAAAATTTATTTCGAGCCTCATTTAAATCAATAATTAATAGTTTCAAGTTGTTTTTATTGCCTAACCACTCTGTGATTTTTGTACGTGCCAATGGATTTGTAAACTGTTCCAGTGTTGTATAAACAGTCGAATCATTGATGACAACATAAAATCCTTTTTCACTTTCCTGAGCCTGCAAATTCGTTGTGTTTGTTTTTATCTTATTCTCAGTTTTATTCGTTTTGCGGAAAGTTTTAAGTTGAGCCACCTGTCTTAAACTATCTGTATTTTCCGACCGGAAGTAAATTTTACTATCTTCATATTTATACTTGTAAATCATTACTTTGTTGGCAATCTGATTCCTATCTGTTGCAAACAAACCGATTTTTTGATTTTCATCAATCACCATCATATAATCGTTGGCAGGAGAATTAAAAGGAAATCCGATATTTTCAGGCGAGAGGTATTTCTGAGTTGCAGCCGAGTATTTTGTTACAAATATATCATAGCCTCCTATGGAATTATCACCATCGGAAGCATAATAGAGTGTAACTCCATCCAACAGTAAAAACGGATAATTTTCGTTCGCTTTGGTATTAATTTCGGCTGATATGGAAACAGGTTTTGACCAATTGTCAACTAACTTAAAGGAGGAGAATATATCTAAATTGCCACGGACTGAGTCTGAAAAGCACTTTCTGTCAGCACGTTGTGTAGTAAAAGTAATCTTGTCCTCCAATTTGGTTTTGGATGTTTTAATTGGTTCACGCTCCAAAGTTCCTATGTCCTTACTAAATTTGTAAGCACGCAAAAAATCCTCCTTATTTACTAATGTGCTATCAATTATGGCTATACTTTCAACTCTATTCATCAACTTTTGGGCAATTTTGGCTTTGTCAATTTGGAAATTAAGCTCAGTTATTCTTTTGTCATTTTCGGGTAAAGTAGCAAGAAATGTTTCTAATGCTGTTATTGATTCATCGAACTGATAGGTTTTAAAATAAAGTTCTCCGAGATACCAATCTTTGAGTGTATATCGGTTTCCCGACAATAGAAAGTGCTTGATAGACTCTTCAGTTTCGTTTAATTCGTAACAGCAGCGAGCATATTTGTAATTCAATAAGGCATCTTTTGGTTTGCGGTTCAACAGTTTCTCAAACACAGCTTTTGCTTGAAAATACTGCTTGTTGTTGAAATAATTCTCAGCCTCACTTGCTGTTTGTGAATAAGTTAATGTGCTTATTATTAAAAGTATAAATAAAAATAGTTTTTTCATATTATGCTGAAAAATGTGGTGTATATCCATGTAAATAGCTGCGTTTATTGTGCAATTAAGAATATGTAAGAAAGGAATGATTTTCATTCTAAATTATTCTTAATAGCCTACAAAGTTACATTTACTAATCGAATATTCCAATTATTAAGCGGTTAGTTAGAAATATAATAATTGTAGGCTAATTTATATTTAGCTGATTAATTACCTGATTTTCCAAAGAATATTGATTATGTTTGTATTGAAATTAAAAAATAAGGCATGTCAAAAGTGAAGCATTCAACAAATATCTCTTTAATTAAAGAAAATGAAAATACAGAACATGTCTTAAAGTCCCTCATCGGGAGGGATTTAGTGAGGCCTATGAAAATTCTTCTTGTAATTCCGCCGCTTACTCAACTGAATACATCATTCCCTTCTACTGCTCAATTACTTGGGTTTTTAAAAAGTCGAAATATTGATGCCGCTCAAACAGATTTGAGTATAGAATTGATCAACAGGCTTTTTTGTAAGGAGAAATTGACTGAAATTTTCGAACTTCTTGAATCCAAGAAGTTGAATAAGCAGCATCGGAACATGTTGCAAAATGCTGAGTTTTATGTAAAGAATATCGATCCAGTTATTCGTTTTTTATCAGGTAAAGACATGACTTTGTCCATGCGATTTAGTGCGATAAATTACTGGCCTAAAACTAAGAAAACACCTGAAAGTGAAGACCTTGAATGGGCTTTTGGTATAACTGGAAATTACGATAGAGCAATACATTTATGTACCATATTTCTAAAAGATATAGTGGAATTAATTCATAAGAATTTAGATTCACATTTTGAACTAATTCGATATGCTGAGTCACTGTGTATGCACCTACCTGAGTTCGACATATTAGAGTCTGAACTTCAAAAACCACTTTCGTATATCGAAAATGAATTGATTGATTTGTTTGCTGAAAAAATTGAGTGCTTCCAGCCTGAATTTGTTGGCTTCTCCGTTCCATTTCCAGGAAATTTGTTGAGTGCTTTGCGTTGTGCTCAATGGATGAAAATTCAGGCTCCACAGATAAAAATTATCATGGGTGGAGGGTACGTGAATACAGAATTAAGGCAAATAACAGATGCAAAGATATTTGATTATATTGATTATTTGACCTTTGACGATGGAGAGTTACCTTTGTTGCGCATCTTGACTCATGGTGAATTAATAAGGACAATCTATAGAGATGCTGATAAAAAGCTGATTCAGGCAAGTTTTGATAGTCAGGAGAATATAAAATTTGCTGACTTGGGAACGCTCGATTATGATGGTTTATTAGAGAATCGGTACCTCAATTTGATAGAAATGACCAACCCAATGCATTCACTTTGGAGCAATGGGAAATGGAATAAAATGACGCTTGCTCATGGTTGTTATTGGGGGAAATGTGCTTTTTGCGATGGAACTTTGGATTATATCAAGCGATTCGAAAAGGCTCCTGTCGAATTGTTGGTTGACCGAATGGAAACAATCATGGCGCAAACTGGCGAATCTGGTTTCCATTTTGTGGATGAAGCTGCACCGCCAGCCTTGCTTCGAAAATTGTCCGAAGAAATTATCCGTCGCAAACTGAATGTTAGCTATTGGACCAATGTACGTTTTGAGAAATCATATACAGCTGAACTCTGTTATCTGTTGGCACAATCGGGTTGTGTGGCGGTGGCAGGTGGTCTGGAAGTAGCATCGCCAAGGGTTTTACAACTTATTAATAAAGGTATTACCATCGAGACAGCTCAAATGTCCATGAAAAACCTAACCGATGTGGGAATAATGACTCACGCTTATCTGATGTATGGGTTCCCAACTGAAACTGCTCAGGAAACGGTAGATTCGCTCGAAGTAGTTCGTGATTTATTTGCCCATGGCTGGTTGCATTCTGCTTTTTGGCACCGTTATGCCATGACAATTCACAGTCCTTCGGGTTCAAATCCAGCTTCTGTGGGTGCGAAATCACTTCAAGAATTTCCGAATAAATTTGCGAACAATGAAATTCCATTCAGTACTGAAAATCCTATTGATCTAGAATACTATGGCAAAGGGTTGAATTTAGCAACCTATAATTATATGAATGGGACTGGTTATGATATGGATGTGAACGATTGGTTTAGTACTTGATTAATAAGATTTTAAATATTTATTTTCAAAAATAACTAAATCTAACCGAACTCTTAAAATTATTTTTTGTTTAACCAATAAACTACGAATGACAGAAGACAAACATACTCACCAACATCATCACCACGATCATGGGGATGTCGAAAATATAAAAGTAGCCTTTTTTCTTAATTTGGGGTTTACTATCATTGAGATTGTTGGTGGAATACTCACCAACAGTATTGCTATTATTTCCGATGCAGTACATGACTTAGGCGATTCGCTTTCGTTGGGCTTGGCTTGGTATTTTCAGAAAATTGCAAAAAAAGGACGTGATAATCAATTTACATACGGATATAAACGATTTTCTCTGTTGGGTGCGTTAATTAATTCGATGGTGCTAATTATTGGGAGTATTATTGTGCTTTCGGCAGCTATTCCGCGAATTTTTCAGCCAGTTCAAGCCGAGACGGTTGGTATGTTTTGGTTGGCTGTTTTGGGTATTATTGTCAATGGTGCGGCAGTATTTCGACTTAAAAAAGGTAACTCAATCAACGAGAAAGTGGTGATGCTACATTTGTTAGAAGATGTGCTAGGTTGGGCGGCTATTTTGGTTGGTTCAGTGTTCATGTATTTCTTTGATTTGCCAATACTTGACCCCATCATGTCTATCGGTATCAGTTGTTTTGTACTTTTCAATGTGTATAAAAACTTACGAGATACTTTTAGGGTAATACTTCAAGCAATCCCAGAAGAGCTTGATATTAAGCAGCTTGAAACTCATTTACTATCCTTCGACGAAATCCTAAAAATACATGATCTACATGTTTGGTCGATAGATGGAAGTTATAATATATTGTCAGTGCATATTGTTGTAAAACAGGCATTAGGCTTAGAAGAATTAGCCAATTTAAAATCAAAAATGAGAGCTTCGTTATTAGAAATAGGCATAAATCACGCTACTTTCGAATTTGAAACCGAAACTGAAATTTGTAATTTAGAAAATTGTTGTTGAAAAAAAAATTGAAACGAATAAATTGATGATAGAAACTCGTTCGAAGGCCGCCCAGCAAGTTACTTGGGTAGGTTTTTTTGTAAACTTACTACTCACTATTTTCAAATTATTGGCTGGTATACTTGGACGAAGTACGGCTATGATTGCCGATGGCGTACATTCCTTGTCCGATTTTGTTACTGACATTATTGTCATTGTATTCATTCGAATTGCAGGGAAGGAAAAGGACGAAGACCATTTGTACGGGCATGGTAAGTATGAGACTTTCGCTACTTTACTAATTAGCCTTGCATTATTGGTAGTTGGTTTTGGTATCTTTATAAGTGGAGCAATGAAAATAAAAAGCACTCTCAATGGAGAAACTCTTGAAAGTCCGACCTTATTAGCATTGATTGCCGCTCTTATTTCTATTGTAACCAAGGAGTTACTATATCGATATACTAGAAAAATTGGAGATGAAATTAATAGCCAAGCTGTTATAGCGAATGCTTGGCATCATCGGAGTGATGCGTTTTCGTCGATTGGAACTTCATTAGGAATAGCGGGTGCTATATTTTTGGGAGAAAAGTGGAGAATTTTAGATCCTATTGCCGGAGTCGTGGTGAGTTTTTTTATTATTAAAGTCGCTATTGAATTAGGAATTCCAAGTGTGCATGAATTACTCGAAAAAGCCTTACCAACAGAAATTAATGCAGAAATATCAACTATAATACTTGAAAATCCAGAGATTAAAGCGTTGCATAATTTGAAAACTCGTAAGATTGGAAGTATTTATGCCGTAGATGTTCACATCAAGTTGGACAGCGAAGTAAGCTTTGTTCACTCGCATGACATTGCCACCGATGTAGAAATAAATATACGAAAACGGTTTGGGAAAAATACGATTACAAATATCCATACAGAACCATTTCGTAAATAACTCTATTTAAAATCAACAATCAATTTTAGATTTAACTGCCTTTCAGTCAAATAATTTGGAGTGGCAACTTGTGTTCCATCAATTTGGGTTACCCAATAATAGGAATTTACGTTTTTAAAATCTAACAAATTAAACACTTCCACATTAATCCAAATGTTCTTCACGTGTTTCAGCCAATTTCTGTCCATCCATTTATCTGTTCCATTGACCAGAACTCTTGATGCCCCAATGTCGACTCTGCGATAAGGAGGAGTGCGAAATGCTGCTCTATAAGCTGGATTTCTTGGAGCTCCGAAAGGCAAACCATCCGACCAAATACCTTTTAACTGCAATTTGTATTTCGGGTTATTGGGCAAATAATCTTGAAACAACATGGAAAAAGCATAGCGCTGTTCGTTAGGTCGTGGCAGCCAGCCAGGATAGACGGTTTCTTTGCTAACTATTTCATTATCTTCGTTATATATGTTTTTAATATAGGAATCATTCAGTAAATCTTCCTTCGAATTCATCAATGAGAAATTAATCCACGAATCTGTACCAGGAACTAATTCACCGAAAATCTTGAAATCAAGCCCAGCTGTATAGGCTTTTGCGTCGTTCTCGCCAGAATATCTAATTCTAACATTATCAATGGAATAACTCACAACCCGATCCGCTAATTTCAAATAAGCTTCGGTGGTGAATTTAAAAGGTCGTCCCCAAGCTCTGAAATAATGGTCGCCTCCCAATACAAAATGTACGGATCGTTGTGCTTTGATATTTTCATTCAACGCAATTTTCACATTCCCCAAGGCATCAGATAAGGTATCGCGAATTTCCTTGTAAAATGGTGCTTGATAATACAATCCAGTAGCAAATCTGAAACTGAAATCTTTCTCCCAATGTGGCACAAAAGCCATCGAAATTCTTGGACTAATCAATAATTCATTGTTGAAACTCCAATAATTTGCTCTTAATCCACCTGTCAAAGTTAATAATCCAGATTCAGAATTGTGTTTGTAACTATCTTGAATATAAGCAGTTGTTCGCACTGACGGAAGTGAACTAAGCGCTTTCATATTGTAAAATAGTTTTACTTTCTGATCGCTAAACGGTAGCGAGTATCCCGAAGAATCACGCCATTCCCACTCACTTATTTTATCCGTAATTTTTTCGTATTGCAGCGTTACACCCCATTTTAGCAAATTATTATCTTGCTTGAATTCACCAGTATGACTTATATTCGCAACGGTTGCATTCAGTCGGTTGCGAGCATGTTCGTGATATTTGCCAATGCCCAAAGTAGCACCTCCTTCTTCTTCATCCGTTTTTTTAGGGTCTTTTTTAACTTCGTTCAAAGTATATTCTCCTAAAATATCGTAGGTTTCATTCTCATTGGTATAGAAAAAAGTGGCTAACCAACTTAATTTTAAATTTTTACTTGGTTTGTGATTTAATGTAAAAGCACCGAATGTTGTCCTGAACAAATCCTTTTCGTTTCCTTCGTAAAATACGGTTAGATTTCTCGCCGTTTGATAGGTACCAAAATTTGTTTCTCGTGTTTCAGGTCTGAAATTGAAAGTGTTTTGTGAAAAGTTACCCAAAAACGTGAGTTCCCATTTGGGCGAAAGTTCGGAAGTAAGATAAGTTTGATAATCAATAAAATCAGGGCTGTATTCGCCTTTTGTATCGAGTGTACCCAATAAATACTTGGATGTTTTGTAGCGAAATCCGTGTAACTGAGTGAATTTTTTACCTGCGGTGGCTAAATAGGCCGATGCTCCAAGTAAACTCATTGAGGCTGAATATTCATTTTCCATTGGTTTTTTATACTGAATATCCAATACCGACGACATCTTATCGCCATACATAGCATCGAAACCACCCGCCGAAAATCCAACACTTTTCACCATATCGGGATTGATAAAACTCAAACCCTCTTGTTGCCCAGCACGAATCAACAGTGGTCGATAAACTTCAATACCATTGACATACACAATATTTTCATCAAAATTTCCACCTCTTACATTATATTGTGAGCTCAATTCGTTGTTTTGACTTACACCTGCAAAAGTAATTAACAGTGATTCAATCCCACCAGCTGCATTGGGCATTAGTTTGTAGCGTGAAGGGTCAATATAGTCGATGGTGGAGTTTTGCCGGCGTTGTGCAACTACATCAATTTCTTTAATGTTCTTGGTTACAGAAGGTAATTCAACTGAAATTTGGAGAATTCGTTGTTTGGGATAAATCGTATGTTTTATAGTTTGATAACCCAACAATGAATAGACGATTTTGGCTGAATCTTTTAACTCAGTATTTATTTCGTAGTAACCGTTTTGATTGGTGGTAGTACCGATGGTTGTATTTTCCAAATAGACATTGGCCATGTCCACTCCTCTATTGTCGGTATCGATAACGTAACCGTAAATCCGCACTTTCTGTTGTGCAAGGCTTACAGTATAAGAAAATAGACAAAGTAGGGATATTAATAATAATCGAAATTTCATCAATGGGGATTTAGGTAGCTATTTTTTTAAACGAAAAATATCAGATATTATTTTAGAAATATGTTTCTAGTTAACAAAAAGCCGTAAATCAAAGGACTTACGGCTTTTTCGTGCGGAAAGCGAGAGAAGTGAACCTAATCTCTTTTATCCTTACATATCAATACGTTATCTTTGTTGTGAAATCCTTTGTTACGATTTAGTCCCAAATTTTCAAATTCTATTTGACTGACTTTGTCATCGTTATGGCATGCAATTATTTCGTATCAAAAGTATGCGTTTTTTTTGAAATTACCAAACATATCGTATGATAACTTATGGAATCTTATACTATATCATTGTTTTTTTATTTTGAATTTTAAGGAAATCTTATTTAACAATTCAAAAATCAGCTTTTATCTTTTTAAAGGTTTGAACTGTTATCTCTGATTACTATATTCTTTTCGGAACTAAATAAGATGAATTATGTTAAATTTTCACTTTGTTTCCTCAAAATATTGAAACAAGCACTAATGAAATACCGCATTTTTAACAGGAGTTTTTTTGAACGCTAGTACAATGTACCAAAGTTATAAAGAAAAATCAAAACATTGTGTCTTTGTGCCGTAGTCTGTCTGTAAGCCTATTTCTTAACAACAAACACATTATTCACAATAGTTTCTTTAAAGTTTACCAGCACTTTACTATTGAAAACGGGAAATAACTTTTGGAGCCGTTCCATCGAACTGGAAGAAAGTTATTCTCGTTATTCCGCCAAAGATTCCGCTAAATTGAAAATTTAGAACACTTTTCAATTCCGCTGTCAAACATACGGATAGTAGGGAAATAACTTTAATTCTTGAAAATAGACACTTAAATGTTATTCTCGGCTAACTGTCAGTGGTAATTTGCATTCTATTGAAATTAAAATACAATCTTTACCGTTCTCCCGAGGGACTTAATCTTTTTGGGGTGAACACGTTTTGAAAAAAATCACAACGTTGGTAGGGCATTGGAAAAGTGCTTAGGTAAAAACGGAAAGAATGTAGCTTGCAGAATGGAAGTGAGTATTTTACTTAAGCCGTGCGGTGTGGAGGTGTGTGATTGAAGTTATATCGAAAATGGAGTGTAAGGTCGTTGAGAGAGGAACGAACGAATCGCCTAAAACGAAGTGAAGCGAAAATGGAAATCTTATACCACAAGCACATAGATAATCAATTCGATATGTTTTTATTTTCACCACAACTAATGGGTGGTGGGGTCTTTGTGGTTTTAATTGGGGCTAATACGTCGCAGTGCAATAAAATATACCATTGGTAAGCGTGGATTTTGAGCATGGGTGGCGAGGTAACGGAATGACACAAGGCGTTGGGGAATGGAATCAAGTTTAGTTGGTTGATAAGCGTGGATTTATTGAGCGTGGAAAACAGCCGCTAAACGAAATGTAATGACTGCATGGATATGGCATGGAGTTTCTGAGCCACTTATGCTGTGCGGTGATGAGGTTAGTAAAATGAACGCAATGTAGAGAAGGGTGGCAGCTTGTGAGGTACGAACAGCTTCCCCCGAAACGGAATGAGAGAAGTAAATGAACCTACCGCAAGCACAAGGAAATAAAACTCGACATATTTTTTTTCACTGCACAACTGCTGGGTGGTGGGGCATTTTTTTGGTTTAGTTTACATTGTGTGAAGATAAACAGTGGTAATTAATGAGACTTTCAAAGAAGCTATAATATCCGAACCAATAGCAACAAGTGTCGCGTTGCGAAATGTTGAAAAAGCGGAAATAAGTTTTGCGTTGTATACACTTTAAGAATTGCTGCATGTTAGCCGCAAAATTATTCTGTTTTATCAACATTATAAAACACTAACATAAATTATTTTTTTTTGAGTGGAATGGGACATTAACTATCCCCTGCAACGAAAATAAAATAGTTTGTGGCTGCTGTCCCCCTTTGAAAACCTTATATAATTTGCAATGCTACCGAAAATAAACCCTCATTGAAAATTATATATGGTTTTGGGGGCTTTAGATAGCAACTTGACCAACCAGCAAAGCTTCGCACAGAATGCACAAGAATTGCGCTTAGTGCTAGGCGTTCGTTCTTTTTTTTCGACTACTTCTTTTTTTCTACCCGTTCTTTCAAGGCTTCGTTAAATTCTGTATAAGCTTTTAAGAAAAAGTTCATAATGAAATTCCCCATAAATAGTGTCGCAAAACCATTGGCTTCGTCTGATTGAATTAGTTTAGTTTGGCTTTCAGATATTTTTTCTAACTGATATTTATGATTGTCTGTGATACCCAAAATAAATGGGTCGCTCCAGCCAAAAAGTTTGCCTTCTTCAAAGTGAATTAATTCGTGTTTATAAATTCCAACTTTTCCTTTATTATCCATAAAGTGAACTTCTGTTTGCCCGTTTTTTCTAAAATCGCCTTCAATTTTTTGAAGCGTTTTGCTCCACGTTGGCATTTCTTTAAAGTTGGTCAATTCTTGCCACACTTTTTCGATTGGTGCGTTGATTATTGTTTCTGTATAAACACTTCTTTTAAATGTTGAGTGTTTTGTTATTTTATTATTTGTCATTTTTTAAAATTTCTATTGTTTGTATATGTTGTAAGTAGTTGTGTCCTCTTTTTTCAGCGAAAAAGTCTAATGAAAGTAAAACTGCACATTGAATAAATAGTCCTAATCCAAAGCCTTTCCAAAAGCCATAATTGGATAATGAAAACATTAAAACTACGCCCAATAAAATCATAGAAATCTCAAAATAACGATAGTAAACAAAGTTTTTCATCACTTTTTCCATTCTCGGAATTTCTTCTGATTGTATTTTTTGCGGTTCATTTTTCAATATATATTCTACTCGCAAATTATCTTTTGGACTTCGAGTGTATATTATTGTTCCAATAGCGATTTGAACCAATGAAAAAAGTACCAAAGGAATTGCTAATCCTTTCCAAAAATTTTCTTTCAGAATGAAAAAACAATAAATAGAAATCAGTATAGCAAGTAAGCCGAAACCTATAAATAATAGGCTTTCGGATTTCTCTGCATTGAAATAGTTTTTTATCACTTCCATTTTTTAGCTTTTTAAAGTCCAAGCATCTGCTTGTAGTTGTTTGATATAATCTTCAATAGGTTGTGGGCAAACATTTCTAAAATTTGGATTTTCAGAAAGTATAACATCTACAATTACATCAACCATCATTTGTGGGTCAAATTGTTGTGATAACATTTCTTCAAAACCTGCAAAAATTTGTTCTGAAGTGAAGTTCGTTTTTGGGTCGTACCAATGTCTAATACTATCCATTCCTCTGTCATTAAAACCTGTGTCAAAAGCACCTGGATTGACGGTTGCTATTTTAATATTGAAAGGTTCTAATTCCGTTTTTAAACCTTCGGCTATTGCTTCTAAAGCGTGTTTTGTAGCACAATATGCAGAAGCGTAAGGCACAGTCAATAATCCACCCATTGACGAAGTGAAAACTATTTTACCCGATTTTTTAGCAACCATTTTTTTGATAAATCCTTGTGCAAATTCTAATGCCGAAAACACATTAATATCAAACATAGAACGAACTAAATCAAGTGGTTGCTCTCCAATTGGACCTGCTTCCATTAATCCTGCATTGCTAAATAAAATATCAATGTCGTACTTTTCTATTAAATAATCTCTTTCTCTTTGCTTGGTAATGTCTAATTTTTCGACAACCAAATTGGTTAAGTTTTTTGCTTTTACTTCTGCTTTAAGTTCTGATACTTGTGGCCAAATTTCCGCTGTTGCAATAACGTTGTGTCCTTTTTCTGCTAAAATAAATGCAGTAGTTTTAGCAAATCCGTGACCTGCTCCTGTAATTAAAATTGTCTTTTTCATTTATAAATATTTTTAAATTTCTGCAAACCTAAAGCAATATTTTTAAACCTACAACGTTAGAGTGTAGTCTATACTTGTATATTTAACAAAAATAATTTACTTTTGTCAAAAAATCATAGGTTATGCTGATAAATGAACTTTCAAAACGAACAGGAATTACCGCACATACTATTCGGTTTTATGAGAAATCGGGTTTAATAAAAGGTGTTCGAGATGAAAATGTAAAATCAAATAATTACTTTCATTACGATGAAGAAACGGTTGATAAATTAGAATTAATCCGAGATGCAAAGGCAATAGGGTATACAATTAGCGAAATTGGTCAATTGATAGAGGCTTGGTATAGCAATACATTTTCAAAAGATGAAAAATTAAAATTTCTCGATGAAAAATTAGTTTCACTTGAACAGAAAATTAGGGATTTAAAGGAAATGAAAAAGCTAATTAGTCAATATAAAAAAGATGTTTTGAATGAGGAATGTTAGTTTTTGCAGCGGTTTCGATAGAATGACGCCTAACGTTCGCAAATACCAGCAGGGTGGGAGTTTCCCGATGAACTTCCTACGAGATTTGCATTTCAAAATCCTAATTCCCTGTCAACAAAGCACTGAAACCCGACTTGCGGGTATTTTGCTGTTGTAGCCAGTATTTTATTTAATTTGATAAAAGGTTTCAATAAACCCATATTTACTGATAGAAAGCCTAAAAATATCACCACCAAACGTTATTGGTGGGTAATGTTTAAATCCACGATGATAGTCTTTTGATAATTTTTGATTTTCTGTTTCATTTGAGATACGATTTTGGAAAAAGTGTTCTTGAATATCTTTTTCTTCCGCACTTATAATCCTTTTTAAAAGTGTTAAAATTTCTGTGTGTTTATAGTCAAAAAATGAACGTCTTTTAAATTGACCATCATTAAATTTTGTTTCTTCAACATGTTTCACATAAATGTGTACGAATTTCTCAAAAGTTAATACAATTGGGATATACCAATCCATTAAAGTGAAATCAGAAAATTCACGAATAATGTTTATTAATTCTCTATAATAAAGAGAATTGTGTATGTTCACTTTTGTTGGATTTACTCCTGTTCGTCTGATTTCTATTTTAATAATTTCTTTTCTCCTTAATGCTTCTTCCGTTTTTTTACTAAAATAGAAGTTTTGTTCTTCTTCTGAAATTTTCTCTTCTTTTTCTATTGCTAAAGCAATTTTTTGAAACAGCACCTCTGGTCGAATCTTACCATCTTGTATAATAAAATTTCGATAATCTGAAGGAAGTTCGTCAAGAATGCCTAAACGTATTAAAATTGCCCCGTAGATATAGAAATCGTGCATTGGAAATATATATCCATTCCTAACAATTTTTTCAAATCTGGAAAAAAGAAGTCCTTCAATAATATCTCTGTCGTAAGGAACTTTAAGCTTAATTGTATATGGAACTTCTTTTTTCATAATATTACTCGCAGGGCGTATATTAATTATAATGAATATTTTTGTTTTTTATTAATGGACAGAAATGTTTGTTGTACCGCGATAATTAATTTAACAGTAATCTATTTACAATATTGGTTTATTATCTCATTTAAACTATTATTTCCAAGCTTCTTTGATTCCTTTAAATCACTACACCCATCTTGTTTTAGATTTATCTTTGCTATCCCTCTATTCCCAAGTGCCATCATAGTATATTCAGTTTTATAATTATCTATTGCAATCGTTTTGTTAAAATCCTCAATCGCGCTTTTATAGTCCTTAAGTTCGATTTTAATATATCCTCTGTTATTAAATGCTTTGTGGTGATTATGATTCAATTTTACTGCTACTGTATAATCTAAAATAGCACCATTGGGATCATTAATGAACTTTTTGCAATTACCTCTATTATAATAAGCATCTGCAGTTTGTACTTTGTTTTTCAAAGGATAATTTTCTATTGCTTTTGTATATTGAATAATAGCTTCTTTATAATTTTTTTGTTGCGCATAGTGTATACCCTCGTTATAATAATTTGCTGCTAAAACAGCGTTTCTATTTTTAAAACTTGTTTTTGAGTAAATGATGTCTATAAATTCCTTTTTCTGATTAATCTGATCTTTTTCTGAAAAACAATAAATTTGCTCACATGAATTTTTTTCGAAACAAAATCCCAACACTCCATATCGTTCAATAACTCCAATTGATATATTGTAAGACGCAATTATTATATTGTTTATAGAATCAACATAGATTTTGTTACCTTCTATGTCAATAGGGATTTTCCCATAATAGAGTTCTTTAACTTTACTTTCTATTTTATTTTTGCTTAAAAAAGATATGACTTTCCCCATTTCTCCCCTAATATTAACTTCGTTAAGTAAGGTAGTTAGAAAGAAAACATAGGGGACTTCAATTGAATCCGATTCTGATTTTTGAAAAAAGGCATCAAATTTAAAAACATCTGAACTTCCAGTGAATTCACAAATTTCTTTCGCTTCTTCTGTAACTTTAACTTTATTTTCTTCTTTCCAATTCACACCTAATTTAAACGAAACACCTGAAGGACTTTCATAAATAATCTGGGTGAAACCATTATTTGATAAGATTGTGCAAATTAATATTAGAATAAAATGCTTCATTTTTTAGTCGTTTTTTTCGTTTTACTTTCAACCAAAATGGAATTTTCCCGATAAATTTCCTACGCTGGGTTGCTTTTAAATTTACTAATTTCCTGTCAACGAAGCGATGAAACCCGATTTGCCATTAGCTTGCCGTTATAGCGCATTTTTATTTTTTATTTTGTCTTTTTTATTCGTCTCCATTTAATTTACAGGTCAAAAAGTTCGTCTTTGTCAAACTGCGTTGACGTTTCAAAAAGCTCGTCTCCTTGCAAGCACCAATTGCGTTTCAGAAAGCGTTTTTTGTGCCTGCCTAAAAGCCCGAATTTCTCAAGTACTAAAACCGTTTCAAAGAGCGATAACCAATAAACAGTCAAAACCCGAAAACCTATCAAGCTGCGATTAATATTGGCAACAATCGAGTCACGCGAGGGAATTTCACCCTCACGTTCTCACGGAACCGTACGTGAAAGTCTCCCTTCATACGGCTCTTCTTGTTTAATCACAAAAGTGTGAACACTTTACGGATATACCAATTGCCAGTGTGGAAAA
>JBBRHJ010000025.1:0-22388 GCA_038222885.1 Bacteroidales bacterium
ATCAATGGTTTGCTTCGTTGCAAATCCATTCCAGTAAACATATTATCCATAAGGCGAGTATAGCTTAACCAATATTCACTTGCTTTGAGCATGGCTTGTTTTGCATCAGCAATCTTGTTGGAAGCTTTATACACTGCCCCTCGAATTTTATACGAATAGTACAAACTTAGAAATGCCATTGCTTTAAGGTTCGATCTATTGGTTTCAAGTTCTCCTAAGGGCACATCTTGCGTTTTGCCAAGTAACAACAAGGCTTGTGTGGCGTATTGCTCAATTTCATCAGCCACAACGAGTGCCGATTTTTTATTTCCACATTTACCCTCGGCAGTTTCTTGCATGCTACACAAATTAGAACCTGGAGGTGGGAAAGTGGTAAGTAAATCATCAATAGTTCTGAAACCGGATGACAATGATTGACAAGCTTCTGGATACCAGTTCCAATCGGCTATCCACTTTCCTTGAAGCAGTTCGGTGACTAATGGGAGACCTTTGGATGCCAAACTCCATGCTTGAAATAATTTTTCAGAATTTGAAATTCCAAATTTTAATGTCATGGTTTTTTGAAAAACTTCATCAGAAAGATGGAGGTTGTAACCTAACCTACCCCAAAGCATAAACGTGTACCATTGGCGGTCAATTTCTTTTATTCCTTTTGCCCAGTCAGCCTTACTATTAAACACCCGTGTGTGGGTATACCCATCCGATCCCATAAAAAATCCTCTAATAATCTGGTCTCTATCAGGTACATTATTAAGGTATTCTTTAACAAAGTCAGGATTACCCCAATGCAGGTAATAAAAATCATCATTACGCAGTTCAAGCCATGTTTGTTTATTCAATTCCTGCAGCTGCTTGGGTATATCGCCATTACGTGTTCGTATAAAATTAGGAGTAGTGGTTGAATATATATGTGCCACTGCATATTTGAATGAAAAATCTAAGCGAACATTGGGCAAATCAACAAAAGTCTGAAATTTAGTAACCACATCACTCGCATTTGTATCGTGATACCTCATTATAAAAGCGATGTTGCGATCCTTATTTTTCGTGGCAAAATCAATAATGCCCTGTCCGTATGTATCAAGCACCCAATCCACTTCTTGCTGATTGGTCAGTCCACCTGTATTTTCGCCTGCTGTAATCCCAAATCCATCAAGATGGGGATAAGTTTCAAAAAGTTTGCTAATACATTTTTTAAAATAAACCTTGGCAGCTTCATTATGAGGTAAATTATCAATTCCATACTTACCCGTTGCTCCGTACGAATATATATTCCAGTTATAAATATAAATTTCGAAACCTCGGCTTTTTGCATAGACCATTACCTTTTGCCAAAATTCAATCTTTTCGTCAATACTCATTTTCTTTGAATACCCATCAAAACCTTGCACATCTTGCAGTGCAACATCAGGGTAATCTTCGAGTTTTATAAGTGATGTAAAAGGATGTAAAGACCACAATGAAATGGCATTGTATCGAAACCTTGCCATCTGATCAAACCACTCTTTCCAATAGTTCATATCCCAAACATTGGCAATGGCATTTTTAGCAGCAGTTCCTCTAAAATCGTCATCACTAAAGCCGTTTCCATAATAAGTGGGCGAACGTTTATCAAAAGGAATATTAAACTTTATACCTCTACGTTTTATATCGGGCGAATCGCTTTTATTTACGGCTTTCAGTCCATAAAAACTAAATTCTTCGGCAAGCTGTAAACCACCATACATAGCTCCATTTACATCTCCACCAACTATGTAATAGGTCATTGCTGGTTTTTCAAGAGTACGGATGCTAAATGCTTGTTCAGCTAAATTCTCAATTGGCTTTTGGAGCATTTTTTTCAAATCACCTAATAAAGAAGTATTTGCAACTGTTGAAATAACAATATTAATGCCGTTCATTTCCTTTTTATACTTTTGGATTGAATGCATTTCAACCGTATATTTTTTTTCTTCCAACGCACTTTTAATATCATTGGCAGAAAAAGCAATTTGGCTTATTTCTGTATCGAAATAAATACTTACTTTTTTTGAGCTATTAGCACTTGCAAAAGTAAAAAGCGCGAACAATGAAAAAATGGGAATTAATAATCCTTTCAATTTGAATGACATAAGATCAATATTGTGCGTTTGTTTCTTCATTTTTTTTGATTTTTAGGGTTTCAATGATTTCGCTTCTTTCGTATTCGTCTATTTTACGTTTAAATATGCTTAGCAAACATTGATGATGATTACTTGAAAACCTTATTTAGAAATTACTTTTTAGCCATTCTAAAAACAGCATGAATATCATCCCAATTTCCATGTTCGTTACCACCATTAGTAGCCCCGCTTATCAGCCAATAAGTCATGCCACCGTCTGATATATCGAACATACCTTTGTTTACTTCAGCTGTGTGGTTTCGGCTATACAGCCATTTCCAATGTTCGTGTGCACCGTCCACTATCATCCAGCTCCATTTTTCTAAAGGAGAGCAAAAGCCATCGCTATTATTCTGATTTTTTATATCATGATAGGTCACTTCTGGAAAATCGGTTTTTAATGCTATCCAAGTTTTACCTGCCAATTCAGGGGTGTCGTTGTGCTTATTGTTAGCTACCGAATGCGAAACGCAGTGTATGTATTTTAGTTTATCGGGGGCTTTTTTCTTTACTTCACTTAAATAAATATAGGCAGTACCCATCGGACCGGCACATACTAACCAGAGTGGATTTTTTTCTGTGCATTTTAGTGCTTCTTTTAAAAAGTTTGCTTTTGCGGCCTCCAAATCTTTCTGACAATTAAAAAAGATGGACTTGTCAATTTTAAAATACTCCACAACCTTATTGCAACTTTCCTGAATAGCTTCGTACTTCCAATCCGTGTTTAATCCGAGGTGATTGGCATAATCAAAATGCACTATTTTATCTTTGAACCCTGCATAACACATTGTAGCAATAGACATTGGTATGGCGCCAATATCGTCGGGGTCGTGCATATTTCCATCTGCGGTAATCGCGTAGCGTCCGCCTGGCCAGACAATACTATCCTGTGACCATATACTAAGCATTATTAATAAAAGTGTTGCTAATGATATAATTCGTTTCTGTTTCATTTTTGTTTATAATTTAGAATGTGATTTCAGAGATTTTGTATTTGCGTTAAGAACATGACAAAAATTTGAAGATTCTCTGTTTAATTGAAATTACAGAATCTTGATACTTATTTTTACAAACTTCCAATTCGTAATGTCAATAGCAATCGAGTATGGAGATGGATTTCAAAGTTTTATTAAAATCCACTGTATTCAAACCAGTCAAAAAGAGCATTATTTGTACTTTTTTTGCCGTTTGACGAGGCATACATACCCACAAAAGTTCCAGTATAAGGAGCGATTCCTAATCCTAAACTTAAGAAACGTGCGTCAACATTCTCAGCAAGAATATTCCATTGTTTGCCATCTGCTGAATAACTAAAGGAGAACAATTGTTCTAATGCTTCCATTTTTAGGTAAAGCACTTTTCCACTAAATGGCTGTTCTGCAATTATATTCACACTATCATTAACGGCATCATTACGAATTAATCGAATATATTGCTGCTCCTGTTTTAAAACCGAAACTAACTGAAAATGATTGTTTACATCACGTGTAATTACCATTCCGGAAACTTCAGATTCAGTTTGTGGACTAAATTTCATTTTTGTAATTGCCCTAAAGTTCTTATGCGACACTCTTCTCCCAATAAATGATGGATTTACTTTATTTTCAATGATTTCAGGACGAAGGTTTATTTTTAATTGGCCTGATGGCTCTTTAAGTTTCCACCATTGCTCCAAAGGCGTTTGTATGAAATTCCAATCAAGACCAAGAGATTCGCCATCAAAATTATCACGAGCGTCCTTTTCAGGCCATGGGTGTGCCGGTAAATTTGGTTTGCGATGGAAAGGCATTACCCTACCAACCGATCCCAATGGGTTTATAACAGGCCATTCGCCAGACCAATCTACTGGAACCAAATTTGTTTCACGTCCGAGGTTTGTAAATTCACCTCCATAAGGTCGACTGCCCAACAAGACCATGAACCACTCGTTATTCTGGGTTTGAACCAAATCAGCATGCCCAGTATGATGAATATAATTGTCATGAGGATAGCCCCTGTTTGTAACTATCGGGTTTTTTGGGCAAAACTCAAATGGACCAAACACCTTATCACTTTTCCAAATGGAAACAGCATGATTCCACGAAGTACCTCCATGAGATACAATGAGGTAATATTGGCCGTCCTTTTTGTATAAATGTGGCCCTTCAAAATTATTTAGAAAAGTACTTTCTACACCTGCCATTGCAAGCCCAGCATAATAATCGTTACAATCGATAACATCCACCCTATTACCTAAAAGCTTCCATGTTTTAGGATCAATCTCCTGAGTCCATATATTTCGTCCTTTGTCAACCAACCTGTTTTCAGGTTTCAGATTTCCAGTATAATAGACTTTACCGTCATCATCAAAAAAAAGAGATGGATCTATCAGCGGGGCATTTTCAATGTAGTGGGCATCCGACCAGGGTCCAGCTGGGTTTGTGGCTGTAATCACAAAATTTCGTGAATCGGAACGCCTTCCAGTATTCGTATTAATGATATAAAACGTCCCATCGTGATACCGAATGGTGGCAGCAAATAAATTGAGCTGATCAGAATTTTCAGACCGTAGATGTAATTGCGAAGGTCTACTAATTCCATAGCTAATAAGTTGCCAATTTACCAAGTCGCGACTATGATATATAGGCAAACCAGGAAAAAAACCAAATGTTGAGGTTACTAGATAATAATCCTCACCCACCCTACAAATGCTTGGGTCTGGATTCATGCCTGTAATTATAGGATTCATGTAATAATACTTTTGACCTTCTTTACTTATTTCAATCTGGGAAAAACCAATTGAATGAAGGCTCAGGACAAGAATTAAGAGGACAAAAATGCGTTTTTTCATTGTTTTCATTGTTAATATTATTTTGAAAATTTATACAATTTCATAGAAGAAGGTGCAACGGGTTTTTCGCGTGGTTCATAGAAACGGCGTTTGCCCATTGTTTCCCAACGAAGATAATAATTTCCATTTTCAGTATCTTTCGTTGATTGCATTTTCATCCATTTAACGGACATGCCTTCAATATTTGAATTTGGTTTTATTAGTTCCTCCGGAAATTCAGATTTTTCTATCAGCATAACTGGACGATCCTCAATCAAGCTCAAATGTTCAGGATTAACTATCAATTCTCCATTCCCTTTTTTTATGTGCCAATAACTGACCGATATATTTCCGTTTTTCAACAACTTTGCTCCATTCAGCCGTATTTCCGATTCCATGGAACCTGGGCCAGAGAAATTCCAGCGATAATCCCATTGAGAAATCTGGTTGAAAATCCATCGGTCATTTTGAGTCTTAGCAAGATAAATCTGACTATTCCCTTGCGGATCATATTTCATATAGGCAATCATAGGTTTCTTCTCCTGATCGAAAAATAGGCTTGAACCACCATTTATTGCGCCACCTTTTGCAGGGATAGCATCTACCGTAAACAAATTTGTACGTGGGGTGATAGGCAATTCGAATTTTGTTCCGTTCATCGTTTCCCAGTGAACCATGTCGGCACTACGGGCATACGATAAATCGTGGTTCGTTTCGCAACCTGGCGTATCGCGCCAAACCCACGTAACATGGTAATTTCCATCGGGGCCAGGAGCAGGACCACTCATGTATGCACTCATTTCGCCGATACCATCAAAAAGCGGCTTGTCGGTCAAACGGCTAAACGACTTGGTTTTTTCGTTGTAACTATTGGTAATCGAATAACCGTTTCCGCTACCACCTTTTCGATAAGTAAATATGAGTTCTTTCTTCGGCCCTTTCATAAAATGGGGATAAGTACAACTCAATTCGTCTACGGCCACCACCTGAGGAAAAACTTTTGTAAAAGTTGAAATGTCAAGCGGTTTGTCGGTCTTGAAATAAAATAGCGAATCGTTGTGCATATTTCCGCTGATGTGAATGCAGTTATCACGGTCGAAAGCCATGGTTATCGAATTGTGACTATCCCACCCAACCCTTGTTGGCAACACTTTATAGCTCCACTTTTTATCCTTAATTTTTCGTGAAGCAACAGTCAAAGCCCTGTCTTTGTTATAATAACTCACTATTTGCCAATCGCCTGTAGTCAGGGAACTAAAATTTACCGGGAAATCGGCAGGCACTGAGTCGACGTTGAGACATTCAATGATTTTAATTTTTTCACTCCGCTTGTCTTCAGCTTTTAGATCGGTAAATCCAAAACCTGAATTCAATGTTGCTTTTGCTTTCGCTTCCTCAAATGAGATCGTATTTTCATTGAACAGCACCATGTAATCGATGCTGAATCGCTGCGAACGACCAGCAATTGTGAGGGTATATTTTTCGCCTTTCTCTAACTGATAGACCAGATTGAAAAATTTGTGCTTCCCTTTTTCTGCGCGCCAGCCCCAATGCCAACTTTTTTCAGGTGTATTAATACTTCCATCCTGAAAATATTTCAAATAATCTTTCAGGATACTGACTTCCAGATTAGTTGCCGATTGAAAATTGCCCGACATTTTCACCCAAACATCGTTGCACATATCACCACGGGCATCTTCCAGTCGTTTGCTCGTTTGCATGATTAGCCGGTAATTGCCATCTTCAGGCACTTTAAAAGTATATTCGATCGGTGAACCGGGGTCGCTCCCTTCCTGCGTGCCGCCTAAAAATTCGAGATTTGCTTTTCCAGAAGCATTTCCGACGTAGTTTGTATCCCCTTCTTTAATCATTTTCCAATCGCCCAAATCCGATTTGGTCGATTCAGCCTCAATAATTATCAATCCCTTTCCGGATGATTTTTTAGCCTTCACTTTAGCAACTTTACCCTTAAGCGAAACTACCGGATTTTCAAACAAAGCTTTGGTTTCCCTCCATCCGCCTTTGTCGTTTCCTCCATTTGGACCTCCGGTTATCAACCAGAAGGTCATTCCTGCATCGGATACATCGAATGTTTCTTTGGTATTCGATTTCCATTTCTCCAGTTCATCCACCTGATGGGTATCGTCCAGATTGTATAACCATTGCCAGTTGGGATTGCTGCTGTCGCGAAGCCAGAACCAATTGTTGATATGCGATTGAAAATCATTCTCATCGTTCGACTTATTCTGATCAATAATGTCATAATACCTAACCGTTGGAAAATCCTTTTTCATGTCGGCCCAGGTTTTCAGGCACGCTCCATGTACATGAACTTCGTTCCAGGTTCCGTGCGAAACAGCAAATATAAACTGACGTTTATCAGCAGGTGAAGCTTCGATCATTTCATAAGCCATTTGCATGGGACCAGCACAAATCAGCCAAAGCGGATTTTCAGCAGTGTTTTTTTCGGCTTCTTTCCTGAAATTGGCAATGGCCTCTGCTTTTTGTTGCTGGTCATCAAACACCCTGGAAACATCGAGGCCAAAACGTTTAGCACCACCTTTGGCCGCATCGGTCATAATGGTTTCCCAACCGGCCCGCGATGCCCCCAAATGGTTATTGTAATCGTAATGTACAAATCGATCGGCTAATCCGGCATAGCTAATAAATGCCAACGAAAGAGCAGTAGCGCCCCAGTCATCGGAATCGTGCAGGTTGCCATCGGAACTGATGGCAATTCGCCCTGCAGGCATTTTAATTTCAGGGCTTTGAGCGTAAAGAACGGATGTTGAAAAAACGATCAACATAAAAATACAGGCAGCGTTGAGTAACTTCATTTTTAAAATTTTTTTCTTGATTTAATTATTCAGACAACGGATTTATCAATAAGGATTTACCTTCTGGTTTTTCAAGCTCTACACCGACACTTTTTTTCAATTCCTGATCGTTAAACCGAGATGCCGCCGAACCAGCCATCTGCAAAAAACTTCGGGCAGAGTCGTCAATCTTGTAGATTTGTTCGTATTTCCATGTTTCAGGATGTTTCGCAAAAGGAACCATAAAGCTGATCGCCTTTCTGATGCTTCGTCCATCATGAGTTTCAAAGTTCCAAAGATCGACCCCATAATCTTGCCCAAACCCGGCAAGTTTGATCAATCCACGCAGGTTCATGCCCGAATACGAAAACGATTTGGTGCGGGCAAGTTCGTGGGGCTGACTGCCATCCGGTTCAATTTGGGCAGCGATTCGTTTTAATTTTGCAGTTTCAAGGATTTGCTTCAGCTCGTCAGTTTTGTTCAGATAAATAAGTATCTCTATCAGTTGTCCATCGTAATGCGTACCATGATTATTACTGGTGTTCCGTTCTGCTGTTCCAATCGTGCTGGTTTCCAACCAGATTGCATATTCACTCAACCAACTGCGCATCGATTTTTCCATTTCAGGCGTCAGCGAGTTTTTATATTTCAAGATTTCGATGGATTTAATTACACCTGCAATCCCGCCAAATTCGATAATTCCAAACGGACGGCCAGTACTCACTCCAGGAACGCCCTGACCGAAATTCAGGTTCGGGTTCATGCGTGTTTCAGGGTCGATAAACCAGGTTTTGAGCAACTGTAACGCTTTGAGTGAATACCTTTCATCATCCGAAAAGAAATAAGCGTAGCTCAATGTATTGAGGTTTTCAAAAAATTTGTCCTTCCGCGAATAATCGACAAAATCTCCTCTGGTTTCGGGATTCACCTGTCCATCTTTTCTGATGTAGGGTTTGCCATCTGGTTTTGAAGGGTCGGGCCAGAAATAGGGAGCCAAGCTCAGATAGTCGTGTTTGTCGCCACTCGGCGGCACCAGTTTTTTATCCATGACCGAAAAAGGCCCTTCATTGAGCGCTTTGTCGGCCTCGGCGATCAGTTTTTTATAGGCCGACAAATAGTCAGCTTGTTTGCGCTTTAGCAATTCTTTCGACTTGATAAGGCTATCTATCATTTTTGATTCAGGACAGTTATTCGAGGTCGCTTGTCCTAAAACCTGTTCCCCCACACCCGAAAGCGTGAAAGAAAGAAGAACCAAAAATAATCTCTGAAAATAAAACATTGTTTTCATAGTAGTTAATTAGAGTCTATTGTATAATCAATTTTTCATAGTAGATTTTCTGATTTTCAGTCATCACTTTAATCAGGTATATTCCAGAATTATATTCTGGTCCTTTAGATATGCTGATCTTGTCTTTATCAACTAATTGTCTGAATATGAGCTGACCAGCCATATTACAAATGACAACATCGGCTTTATCTATTCCGTTTAGATCTATGGTAAATGTTTCTTTTGCTGGATTCGGATAAACCTTTACCCAAGATTGTTCAAGTTTAGCATCGTTAATACCAGAAGGCTGTTTTAATGTCAATTGCATATAATCCAATTCGATACCTGAATTTAATAATGAAAAACGCAGCACTTGCTTGCCCTGTTTAAGAGAGAATTCAGCAATGACATCAACATAATAAGTACTTTTACCTGTATAAGTAGTTTTGCAATTGCTTAATAAGCTAAGTTCTTCGTTTGGCAGCGAAACGCTAAACGCAGTAAGATTTGGTGCAACACTGGTAAGATGTCGAATACTCAAACTATAAATTCCAGCTTGCTTTACATCAACCGTATATTCTAACCACTCCCCTGATTCAGTATCAGCAATTACGGTGCCATTACGGCCAAGGTCAACATTATCAGAACCTCTATAAGAATACAACGGGGGGTTTTGGACCGACTTGTCAAAATAAGCCAGATTCTGACCACCTGAATCATAATTTTCAAACTCTATCTTGCCAGGAACTGGATGAGGCACTTCGCTGTTTGGATAGGGTTTTTGGCCAGGTGTTTCAATGCGAATTTTTACATTTTCCAAATTACCCTGAGCATCTTTGGCAATCAGTGTAAAGGTATAGGCATCATTCTGCATATTGGAAATTAGAGGGTGTCCTGACCATACAAAAGGAGCCACTGTCTTAGTCCCTAAGTTAATTGTATCATTTCCCCATAAGGTTACCTCTTTGTATTCTTCACCCACAATGGCTTCAATACTAAGATTAGAACCTTTTGGGATAACATCGTTATTATTGATATTCTTAAACAGTAATTGTCGACCAAAATAAGGTTTTCCTCCTTGTATCTTAAGACCTTTTCTGTTGGCATCTGCTTTTAAGGTCAAATCGCCATAGCTAAGACTATCGCCATCACCAATATACAACGTTGTAAATGCTGTATCTTTATCCTGTTGAAAACGAACTATGGCAAAACGCCCTGCAAAACTGATTCCTTCACTTGGTATTACAATTGCTTCTGTTTCCGATTCCTGATTTATCACCCAGTCTGTTATAGTTACTCCGTTCACTAATGAGACAACTTTTGCACCTACTGTTTTAACTCCGTTTTTTATTTCTGAAACAGATTGAACAGTTGGTTGTGTACTTGTTGTCATCTCATAAGTTGCGATGAATGGTTTATCCCAGGCTTCACCATTTTTACGTATGGCTATAGCCGGTGTTTTTTTATTGTTGTATTGGTTATAACCTTCACCATGTAACGGAGGAGGAGTTATGACAGATGAATATTCACGGTTTGTTCCAGAAGGTATAGACATATAAGTATATACTGGTGTTGGAGTATTCATCTTAAAACGTGCCTTTATTTCAACAGGAGTTTCTGTACTTGACTTAACACTTTCGAAGTAATGCCAACCCGGAAATTTATATCCGTTGACCAATGTATAAGTGCTATATTTTGTTGAAGTCGTTAAAGTTACTGCTGAATTATTTTGGTTATTTATTGTAAGTTCTTCGCCTAAATTGTGGTAGATATAATCATGAAATTTGTTCTCACCCAATGATTTTGAACGAAACATATCAAAATAATAACCAGTTGTTGAACTTGTTCTTATAATACTTAAAGTACGCTGTTGAAGGCAGTTATTAACGCTATCATTCAAAATTTGTGTTGTAAACGAAAAATTTGGAGAGAGTGGAGTTTTATACACTTGTGGCTCAGAAGCTTCCAATTTAACCGTATTTTGATAGTGTACACCTGATGTGCCCCAGCCTCCGGGAGTTCCTTTAGACGTACCATTTACAATAACTGTATTATGACCTGCATAAATCCGATAATAAGTCATGAAAATATCTGCACTTCTGTCTGCTAAAAGTCCACCAACCGGTCCTAATACATACCCAGCTCCATATAATTCCATATCAATGCCTTGTAAATGACAATGCACAAAATTTGCACCGCCTGTATATGCCATCATTCCATTATCTTTTTCGTTAGCACCATTTATATTGCGTTGCACCACAATTCCGGCATGTGTAACTGGAAATACAGTTTCGTAAGCTATAGGTTTAGCTGAGTATGTTGAAAAATCTTTATCCCATAATAATTGCAGAAGACTATTCCATTCCAATCTTTCGGTTGTAAGGGTTGGGGCATAGACTTTTGACACGTATTTATTCTTTAATGCCTCGCCGATTTTTTGAGCCAGCTCAGTTAATCCCTTTCTTTTTGCAATGGCCAAAGCTCTTGTGTAAAGTTGGTCAGGCACTGTATTTTGACGATCACTGTCACCATAGTTCATCGAAGCAATTTTGCTCGGATAAATCTGATTTTCGAAAGAGAAAATTCCTTCCAATATTCGAAGATTATCCATGACTATGTTTAATTCAGGTTTTGCTCTGTCAAGAACTTCCATTTCCTCTAATGCTGCTATAGACGGAAAAACAGAATAATCGAAACTCTCGGGCCAAATATTGTCTACACTAAAATGATTTAAGGTCCAATAAAATGGATCATATCTTGTCTTGCGTGGATTATTGAGAAAATGATCCAGAAATTTTTCGCGCGTAACATCGTCTTCAATCATAAGAATGGGAAATAATGCACCTCGTCCAGACAATAAAGAATGATTGGAGTGCAATGCTGCACAATTGTTCAAGGTCATTATGGCCATGAACTTCATGGAAGTTTGAGCATTGTCATTGTTAAATTCTTTTCTGGTGCCTGTTGATTTATCGTAAACCCTAATTCCACCGTTTTTTTTAATAAAAGGATGTATAAAATCGTAGGTCATTGCCAATTTCGAATAATCATTTCGGGCTTCATACCATACATCGTCGTAAATATTAACCTTCAACGAATCCATTTTAGAAATTGCTTCGATGTAATAGCTTAAAATATCAGCCGAAAGTTGTGCATAATCCTCGTCACCTGTGAGGTAATACAATGTTGCCGATTCAACAGCCATGGTAACTTTATCATTATTAGCATCGCGTGCTGAACTATTCCCAATAACCGGCATTGTATTTAATAAGGTTGCTGGGTTTGATTTGTGCGAATTTTTAGTTGCATCCACTCTTGTGTGCAACTGTGTATTTAAGCTCGTAGCCCATGCTACAGTACTAATTTTATTTATAATTTCTGCCTTATCAGACACAGACACCCAAATGGTTGGATGTGTCAAAGATTGAGCAGACACATTTAAAAAAAAACAAATACCCAATGAAAACAAGGTGATAATTTTTAGGTTCTGATTTTTTAAAAAATTTCTCTCGGAGGAATGTTGGTCAATTATTATTTCTAAGGTCTCGTTCATCTTGTTTATTTAAAAATCAATTATAGGAATAGCAACAGTGATGTTAATCGCTGATGTTTCTATTTTTACCAAATACTAACTTTGCAAAACTCTTGTTTTTGATTTCTTATAAGTTTAAGCAAATAAATTCCTTGTACTAAATTGGCAGTGTTTATAGTAGTTTGAGATGTAAATTTCCCTTCTAAAACTTTCATGCCATTAATGTTGTAAAGCGAATAAAGAGCTAAATCATTACTGTTCAGTTGAATGGTAAAATTTTCCTTTCCAGGATTAGGATAAACTTTAAAACCTCCTGATTCCTGAAATAAACCTTTTGCACCTGTTCCCTGTTTTAACGTCAATTGCATATAATCCAACTCGATACCCGAATTTAATATTGAAAAACGCAGCACTTGCTTGCCCTGTTTAAGAGAGAATTCAGCAATGACATCGACATAATAAGTACTTTTACCCGTATAAGTAGTTTTGCAATTGCTTAATAAAGTAAGTTCTTCGTTTGGCAGCATAACGCTAAAAGCCGTAACATTTGGTGACACGCTTGTAAGGTGTCGAATACTCAAACTATAAATTCCAGCTTGCTTCACATCCACAGTATATTCCAACCATTCCCCTGATTCTACTGATGAAACAACGGTACCATTACGACCAAGATCAACTTTATCAGAATCCCTATAAGAATACAAAGAAAGGTCTTGGGCTGTCTTGTCATAATAAGCCAAATTCTGACCGCCCGAATCATAATTTTCAAACTCTATCTTACCAGGAACTGGATGAGGCACTTCACTGTTTGGATAAGGCTTTTGGCCTGGTGTTTCAATGCGAATTTTTGCCTTTTCTATCATCCCCTGAGCATCTTTGGCAATCAGCGTAAAGGTATAGGCATCATTCTGCATATTGGAAATTAGTGGATGTCCTGACCATACAAAAGGTGCCACTTTCTTAGTTCCCAAGTTAATTGTATCATTACCCCATAAGCTTACTTCATTGTATTCGTCACCCACAATGGCCTCAATACTAAGATTTGAACCTTTTGGAATAACATCGTTATTATTGATATTCTTAAACAGTAATTGTCGACCAAAATGAGGTACTCCTTCTTTGACCAAAATAGCTTTTCTGCTTGCATCTGCGTTTAAGCTAAAATCACCATAGCTAAGATTATTACCATCTCCGATATATAAAGTTGTAAAAGCTTTTTCCAAATCCTGTTCGTAACGCACCATGGCAAAACGTCCTGTGAATGAAATACCATATTTTGGAAGAGTTACTGTTCCTGTTGCAGGAAGACAAAGAATATAATCCTCCACTATTTTATCGCCAATCACACTGCGTACTTTGGCTCCAACGATAACATCACCTTGGTATAAATTTTCAACCGATTGCACAGTTGGATTAGCATTGGTCGAAGGCTCGAACACTGCAACAAATGGCTTGTTCCAGGCTTCGCCATATTGACGGATTGTAAGCAATTGTGTTTTCTTTTTGTCGTATCCGGCGGCCGCTTCAAGAATTGGCGGTGCCAAAGCCTTTGTATATTCTCGCATGTTACCTCCCGGCATTGTAATGTACATAAACCGATTTGGACTAGTATTTAGTTTTATTTTCGATTTTATTTCTTTGCTTGTGGCTGCTGAAGTATTTACACTTTCGAAATAATGCCAACCCGGGAATTTTACAACAGCACCATTGTAATTGACATCAAAAGACTGATAACGAGTAGGGGCAGCTGTTAATGCAATTGCTGAATTAACCGAATCAGTCAATGATATTTCGTCGCCTATATTGTGATACACGTAATCGTGAAAATTGTTTGTACCGTTTGATTTTGAACGGAATACATCTAAATAATAGGCAGTTGTAGGACTTGTTCTTATAATGGCGTTCGTTCGTTGTTGTACGCAATTGTTCACCACATCATTTAAAGATTGGGTTGAAAAACAAAAATTTTCAGAAATCGGTTCTTCTAAATTTTTTGGTTCCGATGCTGACAATTCCGTTTTATTCTGCCAAAGAATACCATCACTTTTCCAACTTCCGGAGCCGCTCCCTTGCGAGTTACCGTTAACAACAACAGTATTGTGCCCGGCATAAATACGATAATAATGGCGGTTAATATCTAATGCCCTGTCATCGGGCGAAGGCATATCGGCTGCAACGCCAGACATTACGTAACCTGCACCATATAGCTCCATATCGAGACCTGAAAGATGCGAATGAACGTAATGGTTTCCACCGGTATAATACATTAATCCATTAATTTTAGGATCAGAAGTTGAATAGTTGCGTTGCATCACAACACCCGCATGATTAATTGTTGCAGTTGTGCTATACTTAATCGGTTCTGAAGTACCTGACAAATCAAAATTTATACCCCACAATAAATCTTTGGGAACTGACCAATCAAGGTATTCGGTAGTTATTCTGGGATTATATCCTGTCGTACGGATAGTTTGTTGTAAAATTTTCGTGGCCCTTGCTGCTAAATCGCTGAAATTTTTTCGTGTAGCAATTTCTAAAACATTCCTATAAATATCATCAAGTGCTATACTGTTTCTGCGCGAATCGCCGTAAGCCGTTATTTCAAGATTGTTTGGATATTTAAAATTTTCGTACACAAAAGCATTTTCAAGAATAATCATATTATTGGCAAATATGTTTAATTCGGGTTTAAACCGGTCGATGATTTCCATCATGGAAATAACGCCATTATGAGGTCCTTTGCCATAACTCATTGACTCTGGCCACAATCCGCCATTATCTCTACAAGTTTTTAACGAATATCCATTAAACGCATCGTTTTTTGTGTCGCCATTCCAAAAGCGGCTAAAAAACTCTTCCCTCACCGCCGAGTCATCTATACAAATAATATTGTATAAAGCACCAGGGTCTTCTAATATGGAATGGTTTGTATTAAGACCGCCGTTTTTCAGAACAAGATTTGCAAGGTTTTTGCATGTTTGTTGAGCTTTGTCGTGATTAAATTGTTTGCGGATTCCGGTTATTCTATCGTAAATCGTTGTTGAAGGATCTTTAACAAAATTGAATATAAAATCGTAAGCAATCCCATATCGAGTATAAAAGGTTCGAGATTCTGTAAAAAAATCATCTCCTGTGAGCGGGTCACAATTATTATAGTCCGGAACTCCTAATTTTTCGGCATAGTAATTAATAATATCAGCCGATAATTGTGCGTAATCCTTGTCGTCGTACAGATAGTATAAAATTCCTGATTCAACAGCAAGGTCTAACATATCGCAATGACCTGAACGTGGTCCTGGTATAACCCCGATACTATTTATAAGTGTTGCTGGATTTGTTTTATGGGAGTTTTTCTTTGAATCGATTCTTGATTTTAAATCGTTTTTAAGTGTAGCTGCCCAGCTGTATTTCGAGATGTTATCTAAAATACGAGCTTTATCGGCCGCAGATGCCCAAATGATAGGATGCTCTATCGCCATCGCCGATAAATTGAGAAACATTACTAGTAGAAGTAAAATCGTTTGTTTTTTTTTCATTTCAGTTAAATAAATAATTAGCATCTAAACTCTCAAATTGTTATTCCACGATAAATATCGGGATTGGCACAATATAAACGGTTTTGAAGTACAATAATAGTTACAATCAGCAGATAATCAACTCAATACAAATACTAGAAAAAGACAAATAACTCAATTTATTTCAATTACTCATATTGTGTGTCAGTCTTTACTCTTTTATCTTTACTCTTTAATCTTTAATCTTTCATCTTTACTCTTTTAAAATTTTCAATCCTTGATTTTTACTATTACCAACAAGTTGTTTGCCCTCAAAAGTCATTTTTTTACCTTCTCCTATATACAATTTAACTTTTGATTTTCCGTTCTGAGTTTCTTTCCTGACTATTCCAAACCGACCTTCAAAGCTTATTTTTTCTTCAGGCAAATTATATTTCAAGTCTGACCCATCTTGTGAAATAATCCAGTCTGTAATGGTTACTCCATTGACAAGCGAGACTACTTTTGCACCCACAACTTTTGATCCGTCCATTAAAAGTTTTGATGACTGAACAGTTGCGACTACATTCGCTGAAGGCTCAAAAACCACAACAAAAGGCTTTTCCCATGCTTCACCCATTTTACGAATGGTCAAAACTTGAGCTTTCTTTTTATCGTACCCATTTTTTGCTTCTCCAATTGGAGGGGCAAGTGCTGAGCTGTATTCTCGGTTGACCCCACTAGGAATGCTAACATGCATAAAGCGATTAGCTTTTTTTAGCGTGAATAAAACATTTACAGCGTTTGGCATAGGAGCAATTGTCTTAACTTCTTCAAAGAAACGCCAACCTGGCTGTTGGTATTTATCTCCAATGTCATTCTGATATCGCTCGGGAGTATTGGCAAGCGGTAAAACAATGCCTTTATCGTCCATCAGCTTCATTTCGTCGCCAAGATTGTGATAAATATAATCGTGAAATTTATTTATATCATTCGATTTTGAGTGGAAAAAATCGATATAATAACCCGAAACTGGACTAGTACGAACAATGCTCAAAGTGCGCTGCTGTTCGCAATTATTGATTGTATCGTGTAGCAGTTCAGTACTAAATGAGAAAGATTGAGAAACAGGTTCCTCCAAGGGTTTGGGTTCTGAGGCAAGAAGTTTTGCAGTGTTTTGGTAAATATCTTTCCATTCTCCTTTTCCACGAGAAGTACCATTAACAATAACTGTATTGTGTCCGGCATAAACCCGCAGGTAATTTTCGTGTAAAGGCGCATTTCTGTCTGAACCTTCACCTCCATCTGCGCCCATAACAAATCCGGCGCCGTACAATTCCATATCGAGCCCTGTGGCATGTGCATGAACATAGTGAGCACCACCAGTAAAACACATCAGTCCATTTTCCACTATATCATTACAGAAATAATTGCGCTGCATTACAATTCCTGCATGTGATGCTGTAGCTGTAGTATTGTATTTTACTTTTTCACCAACAACCAAAGGGTCAATATTTACGCCCCACAACAAATGAAGTGGATTGTCCCATTCGGTGGATTGGGTTTCAACTTCTGGCTTATAACCACCTATTTCGGTATAAGCTTGTTTTAGAATTGCTAATGATTTATGTTCGTAATCTACTAAGTTTTTTCGGGTGGCAATGGCTAAAATAACCCTGTAAATACTTGCTGTATTGGATTCGCCTCGCCGAGAGTCTCCATACCGCATCATGGTTTTGTTGGGATATTTGAAATTTTCATAAATGTAGCTTCCATCCAGGATTCGAAGGTTTTTATTGATTACATCCAGTTCAGGTTTATAACGGTCAATCACATTCATCATTTGCAGGACTAATTTCTGTGAACCAAATCCATAGGAAAGTGCTTCAGGCCAAATTCCTTCTTCTTTCGAGAAATTATTTAAAGTCCAGGTAAATGCATCATGCCTCTGATGTAATGGATTGCTCCAAAGTCTGTTAAAAAATTTCTCACGGGTGGCATCATCTTCAATCATCAAAATATTAAATAAAGCTCCGTTACCAGCCAAAACAGAATGATTTGACTCCATTGCCGTGATTCCTTTCAAATCGGATGCAGCAAGTTTCAATACGGTAGTTTGAGCGGCAGCATTGTTGAAAGGTTTTCTGGTCTTTGAAGCAATGTCGTAAACAGTTGTAGATGAATTATGCAGGAAAGGATAGATAAAATCGTAGATCATTGCTACCTTTGGGAAAACATTTCTTGATTCAATCCAATGATCGCTATAGAAGTTGATTTCACTTGTGTCCTGCAAAGCCAATTGTTCGGTGTAATAACTTAGCATATCAGCTGACAGCTGGGCATATTCCTCTTTACCTGTTAGGTAATAAAGAATGGCTGACTCATTGCCAAGCGTAAGCATGTTGTTATGCCCATTGCGGTCTTTTCCTCCCAATTTTGGAATGCTATTAAGCAAAATTTCTGGGTTTGTCTGATGTTGAATCATCTTTGAATTGACCCTTGTTTCCAACTGAGATTTAAAATCACTTGCCCATTTGTATTTAGAAATATTATCCAATATTTTGGCTTTGTCGGCATTTGAAACCCAAATCGTAGGGTGTTTCAAAGATTGTCCGACAATGAAAGACGAACATCCAACTATTAATAAGAGTAGGATTGAAATTTTGTTAATTATTTTCATGTGGTTTGATAGATGAATTGATTATTAATTATTTTACTAATTATCATCATTTATATCGTCTGTTTTTAAACTAAGATCTTGATTTTTTGTGTTTTTGTTTTCTCATTATACCAAAAATCGGATTAATCTTCAAATGAAAATGATTAGCATCGAAACACACTTCATCCGTTATGTTTTAGCATAGCGTTAATGAATCAAGATTACTTGAAATTGATTTTATCGAGTAGCAATATTGGCTTTTATTTTTTTAGCAAAATTATCAACAACTGCTTTATATTCAGGTTTTTCGGATACATTTACATTTTCGGCAGGATCTTTTACTAAATCATACAACATACGAGCTTCTAATTCGCCAGTTGTTTTGTTTCTCCATTCAACATACGCATATTTCTTTGTTACAATCGCTTCAGCCGGTTTCCAACGACAAAAAACTTCTTCGTTTACCGATGCTTTTTCGTTTTTCAACATAGGAGTTAAACTCTTACCTGCACAATGTTTTGGTATCGGAATGTTACATAAATCTGCTATGGTTGGATAAATATCAACAAACTCGGTTATACCTTGAGGTTTAGTATTTTTATTGTAGCCTGGAGCCGAAAAAATTAGTGGAGCACGAAGCGTTACATCAAATGTATTGTGTTTTCCCCAAAGCGTATGTTCGCCCAAACACCAACCGTGATCGCCCCAAAGTACAATAATTGTATTTTCGGCAAGACCAGTTTCTTCAAGATGTTTAATAACTTCGCCTACCATGGCATCAACATAACTTACACTCGCAAAGTATGCTTGACGAAGACTTGTAGCATAATCCAAGGGCAATAACAATTCCTTTGGCACAGCACTATATTGATGTAATTCGCCCATATTATGATATGCTTGTTTTGGCGATTCTTTTGCCCTGTAATAGTTTTCGACCATTTTTACATCTTCACGTTTATACAAATCATAATATTTTTTTGGTGCAACGAATGGAAGATGTGGTTTGAAAAATCCAACAGCTAAGAAAAATGGTTTGTCTGTATTTTTAAGTGTGTCAAGTATTCCATTCGCTTTTTTGGCAAGAAGTCCATCGCGATACATAAAATCATCCGTAACTTCTCCAATTTCAAAAGCAGGACCACGCGCATTTCCATCTTCATCATTGTCTGATTTTGATTTTCCTCCACCGATATTTTCTTTGTTTACATAATTTCCTCCCGAGAAACTAGTTACACTCGATGGTTTGCTACTCCATCCAGCAAGATCATCATCAGCATGATGATAAATTTTCCCTATCGAAATGGTAGTATACCCATTTTGTTTGAGCAAACGAGGTAACGAAAGATGACCTGGTAAATCGTGATCTGCAGATGTTTTTGCTTCAACAAAACGAGTATCGGTAGCTCTAACTCCCGTAAGTAAGCTAGCTCTTGAGGCACCACTTACTGGTACATTGCAATACGAATTTTGGAAAGTAACACCGTTATTTGCTAACTTGTCGATATTAGGGGTTTTAATATAGTTTACTCCATAACATCCAAGTTCAGGGCGTAAATCATCAATAGCAATAAATAAGATATTGGGTTGTTTTTCAGTTTTTTTTGCGTTTGCACTTAAACTGATTAATGCAATTGGAATAGCTAAAATAGTTTTCATAATCAAATACTTATTAAGTTGTTTTGTTTTTAATTGTCAAATGCGTTTTTTTACATTTTATTAAATATTTAAAAAACTGAGAATGCCTTCAATCATCTTACTTATTGAATTATTCTATTATCAGCTTTTATACATAGGTCATTTTATCATCAACTATAACTTTTACAAGAAATATACCTGGTACAAAAACTTCATATATTTGTTGTAGTTGATATTGGTATAAGTTTAGCAACGAAGAAAAGTACTGTATCGGTAATTTTGATTGATTTTAATTTAAAGCTCGCATTTTCAAATTTTGACGTTGAAGATTGAACTAACATATCATATTTGCCGTCTACGATTGTATGGCTTCTGTAATCATGATTTCAATACTAATATTGTTTCGCACAGCTATTTTTTATTATTACTAGCACTTTCAATCACCACTTTGCTTTGACTTTTAACTACCGGTTTAGGAGCTACTTTTTCGATGTAATTTAGCAGAATTGATTTGACTTCATCTACTGAACCAGCCTTTAAACCACTGTTCACATTAGCACCAGTTATCCAATAAAGTGCCATTCCGGCATCGGAGCAATCCCAATATCCTTTTTGAAAATTTACGACATCGTCCACTTCGGCCATTTTTCCCATTAGCCAAACCCATTGTAGGCGGTCGTCGGTATGGTTTTTTGCCCAATCCCATTGCGATTCTTTAACTTTGAGGTTGATGTTTTGATCATGGATACGCACTTCTTCCACTCCAAAATCAAGAATTTGTTGCCATTTATAAAAATCACCAGCACTATCATTAGCTGGATGATGTGTAATGACTTTCACAAATTTATGTTTTTCTTTTTGCGATGCTGTTAAAGCAAATCCAATAATATCAGGCTCACCAGCTTCAATAATCCAAAGTGGATCAGTCGCTGTGGAAGCATTTATCGCTTTAACTAAATCTTTAATAGTTTGGTCTGATTGCCATTTAGCATCAAAAAAAGTGAGATGTTCAAAACCACCCCAACGCCTTGCAGTTCCATTGCAAGCCGTTTGTAACATTGCATGGCGCTCTTTCTCGGCGGCTTCTGATATTCGTTGTAATACCACAAGGTCGCAAGCATAAGAATAATGAACCAAACGTTTTTCTAATTCTGTAGCACGTAAAAGTGCCAACGTTACAGCCGTACCTCCTAAATCGTCTGGGTCGGGCGAATTGCCATCAGTAACTACGGCTAATCGACCGGCAGGTGGATTAATTTTCACTTGTGAAAAACCACACAAGGCGATTAATATGCTTATTATTAATATAATAATTCTATTCATCCATTTCTTATTTGTTTAAATAAAGTAATGTATCCTTTGTAAATGGGGATGTAAAATCTTTTAATGTTTTAGTTGTTTAAATGCTCTTGAGTTCTCATCAGCATTTAGTTCTAAACCTTTAAAGCTTAAATTTTTACCTTCGCCAATATAGAGGCTAACTTTCATATTTCTCTTGTTTGTTTCAGTCCTAACAATTGCAAATCGACCTTTAAATTTCAGTCTTAATTTTTTATTGTAATAAGTAGCGTCCGAATTATCTTGTGAAATAATAAAATCAGTAATAACAACATCGCCCACCTTGGAAACCACTATTGCTCCTATCACTTTCTTTCCGTCAGTAAGCTGCACCACCGATTGTACACTTGAATGTTCTTTGGTCGATGGTTCAAAAATGGCAATATAAGGCCTGTCCCATGCTTCGCCTTGCTGACGAATAGCCAACACTTGAGTTTTCTTCTTTTCGTATCCATTTTTGGCCTCGCGTGTTGCTGGAGCTAGTGCTTTTGTGTATTCGCGATTCACGCCAGCCGGAATAAACATATTCATATAATAATTATCGTGTTCAATGTCGAAGCGAACTTTCACAGCTTCCTTGGTTGCAGCACTTACTTTTGTATCTTCAAAATACCGCCATCCTGGAGATTGAACAGGATCGCCAATGTCATTTTTGTAACGGTCAGTAGTCGTTACTTCCAGTGTTTTATTTTCTGCA
>JBBRHJ010000026.1:0-22364 GCA_038222885.1 Bacteroidales bacterium
TAATTCATTCATCAAAATGTCTCTTTCGGCAAGCAGTTCATTTACCCATCCTTTTACTTTTGAAGCTTCTTTGAGCATAAACAAAGCATGGCGTTGGGTGAGTAAATTCACATTATAAGGATATTTTACTTTATTCAAAACCTGAATAATTTCAGGTGATGCAAATGCCATTCCTAATCGAATTGCTGCATTGCCCCAAGCTTTCGAGAAAGTTTGAAGGATAACCAAGTTTGGATATTTTTTCAAATATTCTGCATAACCGTCCGAAGATGAGAAGTCGATATAAGCTTCATCAATCACTACAATTCCCCTAAACCATTGCAATAATTTTAGGATTTCTTCTTTGTTTAAAGAGTTTCCAGTTGGATTATTAGGTGAGCAAAGCCATATAATTTTTGTGTTTTTATTAGTAGCATCGATGATTTTATACGCCTCAATATCAAAGTTTTCATTGAGTAATACCTTTCTGTAGTCTACAGCGTTGATATCGGCACAAACTTTATACATGCCATAAGTTGGTTCAATGGCTACAACATTGTCGTGGTTGGGTTCACAGAATGCCCTGTACAACAAATCAATTGCTTCATCACTACCATTACCAAGAAAAATTTTTTCAGGAGTAATTTTCTTGATTCTTGAAATGCTTTTTTTAACTTCAATCTGATATGGATCTGGATATCTGTTGAATGGCGAATTAAATGGATTTTCGTTCGCATCTAAATATACCGAAGCTTCGCCTTTAAATTCATCTCTGGCACAGGAATAAGGTTGAAGATTCTTAATATTCTCCCTTAATAAATCTTTTAATATCATATATCTGCTTGTTAAATTTTCGTTTACTGAAAGTTGTAAAATTCTATCTGCGATGTGAACTTTCTCTGGTTTCTACTTCTTTTTCTTCGTCTAATCTTACCTTAACGGCATTGCTATGTGCTTGTAATTCTTCATTTTCGGCCATCAATATAATGGCGTTACTGAGGTTGTCGAGTCCATCTTTCGAAATCTGTTGGAACGTGATTTTCCGCACGAAACTATCCATATTTACTCCGTTGTAAGCTTTTGCATATCCATTGGTTGGGAGCGTATGATTAGTTCCCGAGGCATAATCACCCGCACTTTCAGGCGTATAATTACCCAGAAAAACCGATCCAGCATTCACTATATTGGCAGCTACTCCCAGATAAAATTGCGTACAAATTATTAAATGTTCGGGCGCATATTCGTTGGTGAGTTCCACCGCTTCTTCCAAGGTTTTCAGAACGATTATTTTGCTGTTATCTAGTGCTTTGCGTGCCAATTCTTTACGTGGAAGCTGTTCAAGTTGTAACTCTATTTGTTCAATTATCGGTTCTACTATAGATTCATCCACTGTTACTAATATCGATTGACTATCAACTCCATGTTCGGCTTGGGAAAGCAAATCGGCCGCTACAAAAATGGGATTTGCCGATTTATCAGCCAATACTTCCACTTCCGAAGGACCAGCTGGCATGTCAATAGCCACATCGCGCAATGATACAAGTTGCTTAGCAGCCGTTACATACTGATTGCCTGGGCCGAAAATCTTATAAACTTTGGGTACAGTTTTAGTTCCATAAGCCATGGCGGCAATAGCCTGAGTACCGCCAATTTTGAAAATCCGATGAATGCCCGCAATTTTTGCCGCATAAAGTACTGCCGGATGGACTTTCCCATCTTTATTAGGCGGTGTACACAAAATAACTTCTTTACATTCAGCTATTTGAGCTGGGATGCCCAACATAAGTACCGTTGAAAATAATGGAGCTGTTCCCCCAGGCACATACAATCCTACTTTTTGAATTGCAACTGACTTTTGCCAGCAATATACACCGGGAGAAGTCTGTATTTCAGGTAGTTCGTGAACTTGTGCCGAATGAAATTTCCAAATATTCCGCCTTGCCATTTCTATGGCATGTTTAAGTTGCATCGAAACTAACTTTTCAGCTTCAGCAATTTCTTCTTTTGTAACTTCAAATACGTCTAAGTTGACTTTATCAAATTGCTCGGTATATTTTCTGATGGCATTGTCGCCATTTTGACGTACATCATCCAACACTTTTTGTACAATATCAAATAGATGCGAGTTGTCAAAGACTGGTCGAGCAAGAATCTCCGACCATTTTTCTTTTTCAGGATATTTAATTATCTGCATATTGTATCAATTATTTTTTTTCTTTTTATTGGGGTTGAATCGTAAATCATTCTATTAGAAATGAAAAACATATTCGACACTTACTTTGTTTTGTTTGTTGGTAAAAAATCAAGTTTATCCCAATTCAAATAGAGTTCCTCCATACTATGAAATAACATATCGGCACCATTCTTTGTGAGTTCTTCGGGATTCAAAGGACCAGTATTAACGCCAATTGTAAATAAGTTGGCAGCTTTGGCAGCTTCGACTCCCAATGGAGCATTTTCTATTACAATTACTTCCCATGGCTTAAATCCCGATTTTTCAAGACCTTTCAGATAGGGTTCAGGGAATGGTTTTCCTTGAGTTACGTCGAATGCTGTAACCATTTTGTCTTTGTGAAAAATACCTGGAAAATGAGATTCTAAATTATCCAATAAGCTAAGTTGTCCTGAACCAGTAATCACATAAATCTCTAATCCCTGTTTTTTTATCTTACTCAATAATTCATGGGTAAAAGGCATTTTTTCTGCTGCTCCACATTTCTCGAAGTAGGTGGTTTTAAGCTTGTAGATTTGTTGTTTCTCTTCCTCTGTAGAATCTCTCCCAAGGGTTTTATTAAATGCACCGTCTACGGTTGAACTACCTGTGCGGCCCTCGTTCATATAAACATCATATTCTGTAAAAGGAATATTAACATCGTTCATAGCTTGAACCCATGCGATAGCATGATTTCTCATCGAGTCGAAAATCACACCGTCCATATCAAAAAATACGGCACGGAGTTGGAAAGAAGGATAGTTTTTTTCTTTTAAAAACTTTTCAATTGCTGTTGAAAACATTAAACTAATTTTTTTTATGCAAAGATACTTTTTTTTGAGTCTTTTTGGAAGTGTTTTTTTACTTTGTGGCTAAAAAAGGTGTTAATACAAAATGAATTATTGTTTCATTCCAAAGTCTGCATCTGTATAAGTCAATTAAATACGTATTTTATCTCTCGAATTCTCTACAGTTGATTATTAACTATAAAGGACAATTACAATATTCGGTCTATTTTTCTTTTCGATATATGTATGTCATGAGTATTAGAGTGTGCAAGATATTACACCCAGAGGGGTTGGAATCCTACCTAGTACATAAAAAAAAGTCTTACAAACTTAATTGTAAGACTTATAAACGATTGCATTATATTTGATAAACTAAGCTAGTTTTACATTTACTGCATTTAATCCTTTTCTGCCTTCTTCAATGTCAAATGTTACTTCGTCATTTTCTTTGATGTTGTCGATCAAACCTGTTGAATGTACAAAATACTCTTTTGAAGAATTAGCCTCTTTAATGAATCCAAATCCTTTTGATTCGTTAAAAAATTTTACTGTTCCGTTGCTCATTTATTTATTGATTTTAATTAAACGGGTGCAAGTTACTCAATAATATTGAAATAATTTAAATTTTCACAATTATTTTTTCAAAAGAGGCAAAATAGTATCAAAATTTGTTATTTAACAGAAAATAATTTCAAAAATGGGGTTTTTTACCTTCCTTTTTCGTTGAGTAAGTTTGTTTTTCTTTTCATGAATTTCAAAATCAAATACAATAATCCCGTTGCCAAAGTACCCCAACTGATCCAATTAATGTCTACGCCAATTTCCATATTTTCTATACTAAAATCAATATTATGAAAAACAAACAGCAAAACAAAAATCGCCAACAATCCGTTTTTTTCTTTTTTCAAAACTTTTTTCATGCTGAATGGATATTTTGGCTGAATGAATTTTGAAAAGGACGGAATGAAAGCAGGTGTTCTGCTTGCCCAATCGGTATATATTTTGCCGAATTTATTGCGGAGAAATTGTTCTTCGGCATACATGATTCTCTCGTAATAAACCCAATATGCAAAAATGAAGGTGATAACAAACCAAAGATTATTGGTCAAAATGGCCGCTCCCAACCACATAAAGAAATTTCCTAAGTATAGCGGATGTCTTACCATGGAGTAAATGCCCGTTGCGTTTAGCTCATCTGCAAGCTGGCCTGCTTTCGTATTGCGTCCCGATGTATTTGCAGGTGTGAATGCTACCGTGTAAATGCGGATACCGAGCCCGATAAGTGAAACTAATAAGCTAAAATATTCAATAAATGCGTATGGTACGTATTCTTGTTTGTTTCCGTAAATATTGTCGAATATAAATACCGATAATCCTACCAAAACAATGATAAGTGGGAGATTGCTTCTGTAACGAAACAGAAAATTTCCTTGCGATTCAAATTCTTCTTGTAAAGCCATTTTTAAGTTTTTTATTTTTTAAATATATATGTAATATCCTTTTTACCAGATAATTGAGTTTAAATTATGAGAATTGAGGTATGTGTTGGCTAACGAAAAATGTCCACAACCAATAAAACCTCTGTACGCTGAAAGGGGCGATGGGTGAACGGTTTTGAGTACTAAATGTTTCGAGGAATCGATTATAGACCCTTTTTGTTGTGCGTAATTTCCCCAAAGCATAAAAACAACATGATCTTTCTCGTCAGAAATTTTGCGAATCACCATATCGGTAAATGCCTCCCAACCTTTGCCTTGATGTGAACCTGCTTTGTGCGCTTCAACAGTAAGGGTAGCATTAAGTAACAATGCTCCTTGTTTTGCCCAATGGGTTAAGTTTCCAGTCGGGGGGAGTGGTTTAGCTAAATCACGTTCAATTTCTTTGAAAATATTAAGTAACGAAGGCGGAAAAGCAATTCCATCGTCCACCGAAAAACACAGTCCATGCGCTTGACCTACGCCATGATAAGGATCTTGTCCGATTATTACTACTTTTACTTGGTCGAAGGGGCAAAGATCGAAAGCATTGAAAATATTGTTGGCAGTAGGAAATATTTGCTTTGTGCGATATTCCTCACGCACAAAATCGGTCAACCGAATAAAATACGCTTTGTCAAATTCAGCATTTAACCGCTCTTTCCACGAAGGTTCAATTTTTACATCCATCCGGTTTTCTCCTATATTATAATGTCAAATATGAAGTTGATCAACGGCAGCTTTCAACTGTGCCATTGCTTTTTCAAGAATTAACCTAGAACAAGCCACATTTAATCTCAAATGATACTCGCCACCTGGACCGAAAACTGTTCCTTTATTCAATCCTATTTTGGCTTGGAATGAAAAGAACTTATGCAACTCATCGGTTTCCATTCCTAATTTCTCGCAATCGATCCAAACCAAAAACGATGCTTCGGGAATCATGGGTACAATTTGAGGAATGTTGTTTTTCAAAAAGTCAGCTATATAATCGATATTTTTTTGAACATATTCCAACATTTCGCAACGCCATGCTTCGCCATGTTGGTAGGCAGCTACAGCGCCGATATAGGCAAATATATTACCCGAATTCATTTCGGAAGCTTCTAAGAAAGTGGCAAATTTCGTTCTGAGTTCAGCATTTGCAATTATATATCCCGAACTTACCAAACCCGGCATATTGAACACCTTAGTTGGTGCCATAAAAGTAACCGTGTTATTTTCAGCCCATTCAGATACGCTTGCCAATGGCGTATGTGGAGTTTGTCCGGGCAAAACCATATCAGCATGTATTTCATCAGAAATGATTATCACGCCATGTTTTTGGCATATTGCTATGAATTTCAGTAATTCTTCTTTGGTCCAAACTCTTCCTCCAGGATTGTGTGGATTACATAGTATGAACAATTTGGTTTTGGTAGTAAATTTCTTTTCCAAATCGTCAAAATCCATCACGAATTTTCCATCTTCTTCTTTGAGCTGATTGTAAACTAAAGTGCGATGGTTGTTTTCAATAACGTGGAAAAATGGATAATATACTGGGGGTTGAACGATAATTTCATCGCCCACTTCGGTCAAACTTTGCACGGCAAAAGCCAATCCTGGAACAATTCCTGGCAAAAAACCTATCCACTCACGCTTGATATTCCAGTTGTGATGTTCGGTAATCCACTGTAGCATAAGCGGATAAAAATCTGCAGGAGGGAGAGTGTAGCCCAAAATCGGATGTTTAAGTCGTTCGCTTATCGCATTGAGGATAAAATCGGGCGTCCGAAAATCCATATCGGCAACCCACAAAGGCAAAAGATCATTTGTTCCAAAAAGGGCTTTACATCTTTCAAGTTTTACCGATCCAGTCTGGTTACGGTCAATTATTTCATCAAAATTATAGGACATCGGGTATAAGAATTTACTATTTAACTATTTACTATTTACAATTAAAAAAAAAGGCAAAGGCGAAGGCAAAGGCAAAAAAGCACATTGTAAGAATTTACAATTTAATTATTTACGATTTACGATTGAGAAGATGAGAAGAATAAACGATTAATTTCAAGCTCTTCAAATTTCAAATCCCAAACTCTTTATTATTATTTGTTTTCCAACACCTCAATAATCGGTTTTCCCAAACATGCATTTGGAAACTGAATGCCAAGTATCTCGGATAAAGTTGGGGCTATATCTGTCATTAAATAAGCTGTTTTAATTACTCGCGGTTTCAATTTCCAACCCAAGAAGCAAACGGGCGAATAATTGATGATCGAATTTGATTCTCCAACTGGATTCATTTTCTCATCTAACTCCAACCAACCGGGCATCAAATTGAAAACCACATCACCAACACTCAATTTATGCATCGAATTCCTTATCCGACTTGTTTCTGTATTTCCTGACAGACCTGAATTGAGAATTTTTAGTGCGGGAGATGCAGATTGTACTCCTTCGAAGTCGAGCATGAAATTAGCTACAAGTTCTTGTATTTCATTTAATTTCAGTTTCTTTTCTTCAATTTTTTCTCGGTTCAAATAAATGTTTTTCCCGTAATATCCCACAATCCAGCGTTCCTGACCGTAAAGTGCCATTAAATAACTGTTGACCAAAGCCATCGATCTACTGGCACTGAAATATCCTGCCGGGATTTTATTTTTACCTAGTTCTGTGGGTGAATAATTGTCGGTCTGGTTACTGAATAGGAATAGGAGCGTTTTATCCAACCCAACTTTGTTGTCAATTTCTTGCAAAAGACTTTGAATGTCTTTGTCCAAACGCAAATACATATCCTCTTTTTCAGTAGTTTGAAGCGAATAAATTTTTTCGTTCGGAGTTCGCACCGTGAATTGAAGCATCAGCATATCGGGTATATTGTCAGATCCCAATTGCTCTTCCGAAATAATTTTCATACCCAATTCAACCACAAGAGAATTGGCCGAAGGAGTAGTTCTTAATATTGTTTCCGCCGAATTTTTTGCTTTCCTTTCAGTTGGTTTATAATCGAATGACCGATGACTTCCATTGGAGGCGGCGCGATAGGTTTTGATATCATAAAGTGGTTTCCATGTGTGAGATGTAAAACTTTTAAAACTTCCATCGATGTTCATCCGGTCGGCCGATTTGTTTAATCCTTCCTGATAATAGCCAGTTGTAGCCCATTTCATATTAATGTCGTCAATCCAAGCTACACTGTTGGCAGTATGGCCACCCAACATAATGGCTTTTTCAGGGTCGATGGCTACTGCATAGGTTTTTGCTTTGTCAGGGTAAGCCAAGTTTATTTCATCCAATATGTTGGATGAAAGTAAATTATGTGCAGAATAAGTTTGGTTTGTGCCAATTCCTATTTCTTGGTCGTCGTATATTACTGTCTGAATTTTATCACTGAGTCTATCATAGTATTTATCGCCTGCAATGCCATGATAGAAGGGAATAGAACCTGTCATAACAGTAGCTATATCCGACGCACTTCCAGCGGAAATAATATTATATCCAGCGTTTTTAACCACAATACCTTGCTCGAAAAATTTATTCAATCCCTGTGTTTGAAAGTTCGCCGAAAGCATTTCGACATGGTTTAGTTGTAAACCGTCAATCATAATCCCCACAACCAAACGTGGACGCTCAATGTTTGACTTTTGAGCCAAACTTATATTGCTTAAAAGGATGAATATGAGTGATATGTAAAAGAAATAGTGAGGAAACTTCATTGGTGTTTTTTATTATTTTCTATAAAGTTATTTTTTTACAAAACCCCCTTCGTACTTGGCAATTCATACTGATAAATATCACGCTTTACAGCCATTTTAATCGATTTGGCTAATGCTTTGAAAATACCTTCTAATTTATGATGTTCGTTATTTCCATCGGCCTTTATATTCAAATTCATACGGGCTGCATCGCTCAGCGATTTAAAAAAATGATAAATCATATCCGTAGGTAAATCGCCTATATATTCTTTTTTGAACTCAGCATCGAAAACCAACCAAGCACGTCCGCCAAAATCTATTGCTACTGAACACAAACAATCGTCCATGGGTAAATAATAACCGTAACGTTCTATGCCACGTTTGTCGCCGATGGCTTTCGCAAAAGCTTCGCCCAATGCAATAGCGGTATCTTCTACAGTGTGATGTTCGTCCACTTGTAAATCACCTTTAACCTTGATGGTCAAGTTACTACCAGAATGCTTTCCAATTTGTTCGAGCATGTGGTCGAAAAATTTCAAGCCTGTATCAATTTCGCATTTGCCCGAACCATCTAAATTTAATTCAATGAAAATGTCAGTTTCTTTGGTCGCGCGTTTGATGGTTACTATGCGTTCGCCTGCGAATAAAAATTCAGCAATGCTGTCCCAATTCGTTGTTTGCAATGCACAATATTCGGTCAAACCTTTTTCTTCCAATATTTGAGTATCGTTGCTAATGAAGATCGCCTTACAACCCATGTTTTTAGCCAATTCCACATCAGTAATTCTATCGCCAATAACATAAGATCCTGCTAAGTCGTAATTTTCACTGAAATACTCAGTCAGCATTCCAGTTCCGGGTTTGCGTGTTGCCAACTTATCTTCGGGAAACGATTTGTCAATAAATATTTTATCAAACTCAACTCCCTCATTTATAAGAACTTGTAAGAACATTTTCTGAACAGCGTCGAAATTTTCCTGTGGATAAACTGGAGTACCTAATCCGTCCTGATTAGTTACCAAAGCCCATTCAAAATCGAGTTTTTTGCGTATAAAATATAGGTTACGTAATACTGCTGGCAGGAATTCAATTTGATCTACCCTGTCCACTTGAAAAGTTACGGGAGGTTCCGCGATTATTGTTCCGTCCCTATCTATAAACAGGACTTTTCGCTTATTTGTTTTGTTATTTATGATGGCTGACATAAAGTTTCTTACTTAGGAAAATTACTAATTCAAGCTACAAAAATAGTTGATTTTATCCGTAAAAGAAAATACATTTATGGCGGCTTAGGCTAAATAAAATTTTCTTTAAATAATAAAAGGTCAATCAAAATAATGTTCGTACCTTTGCGGTCTATTTCAAAAGCGTTTTTAAGACTCGTTAAAACGATATTAATCAATATATTAAATAAATTATGGATTGGTTTAGTTCTCTTTTTTATGGCGAAGGTATAGCTCATATTATTTTAATTTACTCGCTTGTGATTGCGCTTGGCGTATTGATGGGTAAGATTAAAATTTTTGGTATTTCACTTGGGGTTACATTTGTTTTGTTTGTGGGTATTTTAGTGGGGCATTTGGGTTTTACTGTCGATGGTGAGGTGCTGCATTTCATTCGCGAATTTGGATTAATACTCTTTATTTTCTCGATAGGTTTACAGGTTGGTCCTGGTTTCTTCTCTTCGTTCAAGGAGGGTGGAATGAAATTAAATATGTTGGCTGGTTCTGTGGTTTTGCTCGGTGCGGCTACTACCATTGGATTGTTCTACGCCTTTGGCGGAAGTATACCGATGCCTATGTTTGTTGGAATTATGTCCGGTGCTGTAACCAATACGCCTGGACTTGGAGCTGCTCAGGAAGCTATCCGTCAATTACACGATGCTGGTCAAATTGCCGAAATTCCCCAAATCGCATTAGGTTATGCCGTGGCTTATCCACTTGGTGTTGTGGGTATTATCCTTTCTTTGATATTTCTCCGTGCTATTTTTAAAGTTAATTTCGACAAAGAAACGGAACAATTAAAAGCTGCGAGTAATGTAGCCGAGACGCCGAAAATAATCACTGTCGAAGTACAATCTAAAGCAATTGACAATAAAAACTTATCGCAAATACGTAAATTAATCGGTCGGCAATTTGTTGTTTCGCGTATTTATAGTGAGAATGCTTTTACTGTCCCAAATGGTGATACGATTATTAAAAATGGTGATTTACTATTGGTTGTAACTACCGAAGCTGATGCTGAACCTATTACTTCGCTTATTGGCGAAATTGCAGAATTTGATTGGAAAGAATCTGAAAATAAAATGATTTCGCGCCGTATCGTTATTACCCGTGGAGTGATCAATGGAAAAACGCTTGCATCCCTTAAATTACGTTCTGTAAATGTAAATTGTACACGTATTGTTCGTTCAGGTTTCGACTTGTTGGCTAATCCCGATTTGGTGTTGCAAGTGGGTGATAGGGTTGTGGTTGTTGGTCCGCCAGAATCGATTAAGCGTGTGGAAGCCATGCTCGGAAATACTTTGAAACGTTTGGATGAACCTCACATGATAACTTTATTTATTGGAATTTTCCTAGGAATTATTTTTGGAAGTATTCCAGTGTTTGTTCCTGGAATGCCGATGCCAGTTAAACTTGGATTGGCTGGTGGTCCGCTGGTTGTAGCCATTTTGTTGGGTCGTTTTGGGTTTAAATTGAAGTTAATAACATATACAACCCAAAGTGCCAACTTGATGTTGCGTGAAATTGGTATTACACTTTTCTTGGCCAGTGTGGGTCTTGCTTCAGGTGGAAAATTTGTTGAAACTGTTATTTCGAGCAATGGACTTATTTGGGTATTTTGTGGCTTCTTAATTACTACATTGCCTTTGTTGATTGTGGGTTTTGTGGGTCGCAAGTTTATGAAAATGAACTATTTCAATTTAATGGGTCTGCTCTCGGGAAGTATGACTGATCCTCCTGCTTTGGCTTATTCAAATGCTACTGCGGGTAACGATGCACCTTCCATAGCTTATTCTACAGTTTATCCATTGACTATGTTTATGAGAGTGATTTTGGCACAGATACTTATTTTGGCTTTTGTGTAAATTGTTTTTTACCAGCTGTATATTTTAAATTATTTATTTTTCAATCTTTTAAATGCTATATCCAACTCATTTCGAACAAAAAATAGACTTTACAAGCATTCGTACTTTACTCAAGGCGAAATGTATCAGCAGTTTAGGTTCTGAAAAAGTGGATGAAATTCAATTTTCGAATCGTTTCGACGAGATTACTCGAAATTTGAATCAAACGGATGAAATGTTGCGAATTCTGACTACCGATGGCGACGATTTGCCGGTTGGTGATTTTATTGATATTCGTCCTGCCCTGATGCGAGTGCGTACCGTAGGACTTTATTTAGATGAATTAGAGGTATTTGGACTATGGCGGGCGTTGGATGCTGTGCGGAAATTAGTTAGTTTCCTAACCAACAAAGAAGAAAATACTTATCCTTATATTTCGGAGCTTTTGCCAGGAATTTCAACATTTCCCCAAATCACAAAGCGAATAGATAGTTTGCTCAATAAGTTTGGGAAAATAACCGATCATGCTTCGCCCGAATTGTCGCGTATTCGCAAGGATTTGCATCAGGCTGAAAGTTCGGTTTCGAAAACCTTGAATGCAATTTTGCGTCAAGCACAAGCTGATGGTTATGTGGAGAAAGATGTAACGCCTACTGTTCGCGATGGTAGATTGGTGCTGCCAGTTTCGCCAGCATTTAAGCGTAAAATAAGCGGGATTGTACACGATGAATCGGCTACAGGAAAGACAATTTTTATTGAACCGCAACAAGTGGTGGAAGCGAATAATAGAATTCGTGAGTTGGAAGGGGAAGAGCGTCGTGAGATAATTCGGATTTTAGTAGAATTCACCAACTTTATTCGACCTTTTTCGGAAGAGATTCTGCTTTCGCAAAGTTTTCTGGGTGTTATTGATTTTTTGCGTGCCAAAGCTTTATTTGCCATTGAAATTAATGCCATCAATCCACGGTTGGATGATGTTTGTCAGTTGGAATGGTCCAAAGCAGTTCATCCTTTGCTATTTCTTTCCTTGAAAAAGCAAAAGAAACAGATTGTCCCTTTGGATATTGTTTTGAATGAAAAACAAAGAATACTATTGATTTCAGGACCTAATGCTGGTGGGAAATCGGTTTGTCTGAAAACGGTAGTTTTATTACAATATATGCTGCAGTGCGGATTGCTTGTTCCTTTGCACGATAGCAGCAGAACGGGTATTTTCGATCGTTTATTTATTGATATTGGCGACGAACAATCCATCGAAAACGACTTATCGACTTATAGTTCACACTTGCTGAACATGAAGTTCTTTATCAAAAACAGCAATACCAAAACATTGTTGCTGATAGATGAATTTGGAACTGGAACCGAACCTATGATAGGTGGAGCGATAGCCGAAGCGACCTTGGAAAGGTTCAACTCGAATAAGGCTTTTGGCGTAATTACTACGCATTATACCAATTTGAAATTATATGCCGATGCCACCGATGGCGTTGTAAATGGAGCCATGTTGTACGACAGACAACATTTGCAAGCATTATTCCAATTGAGTATCGGGAATCCAGGAAGTTCATTTGCAGTGGAAATTGCCCGAAAAATAGGCTTACCCGAAGATTTGATAGCTGAGGCTGCCGAAAAAGTAGGTACCGATAGAATGGATTACGATAAACATTTGCAAGATATAGTCCGTGATAAACGCTATTGGGAAAACAAAAGGCGCGAAATAAGACTGAAAGAGAAAAAGTTGGAAGAAACTTTGGCCAAATATGAAGCGGAAATGGCTACCATCGACAAGCAACGGAAAGAAATTACCCAAAAAGCCAAGTCGGACGCACAACATTTGCTTGATGATACCAATGCAAAAATTGAAAATACAATTCGGCAGATTAGAGAATCGCAAGCCGAAAAAGAGAAAACCAAGCTGATAAGAAAGGAACTTGAGGAGTTTAAAGACAAGGTAAAAAGTACATTTGGCGAACCAAAAGTGTTGCTAAAAAAGGGCTTAAAACCAAGTCAGACTGCCAAAAAAGAACCGAAAAGTCCAGCTTTAGAGAAGCTGCAAGCACTTACAATCGGAACAAATGTCAGGTTAAAAGGTCAAACCAACATTGGCAAGATTATTGAAATTCAAGATAAGCAGGCTGTAGTGGCTTTTGGTCAAATGAAATCGACCATGAAACTTGAAACGCTCGAAATAGTAAGTCAGACTCAAGCAAAAAAAGAAAATCGGAAGTATCAAGAACTTGGACAACAAGCCAATGATGAAGTCCGTCAACGGAAACTTGGTTTTAAATCAGAAATTGATGTGCGTGGCATGCGTGCCGATGAAGCTTTACAAGCTGTAACTTATTTTATCGACGATGCCATCATGGTTGGAATTGATTCAGTAAGAATACTGCACGGAACTGGAACTGGAGCGTTGAGGCATGCTATTCGTCAGTATTTAGCAACTGTTTATTCTGTGAAAACTTACAGAGATGAACATGTGCAGTTTGGTGGAGCTGGAATTACCATTGTTGAATTTGAATAAAGAGGAAAGAGGAAAGAGGAAAGAGGAAAGAGGAAAGAGCAAAGAGCAAAGACAAAAGACAAAAGTCGAAAGTAGAAAGACAAAAGATAAAAGAGCAAAGACAAGTCAAAACATTTCAGTTTATAAGTGTGTTATTAAAAGGGTTATACCTCGAATAGTGTGAGTGATTATTCTGAATTTAATATAAATAAGATTTGGGATTATGGGGTAAATATTGCTACTAAGGTTCAAAAATAGAGAAAAATAAGGTTTTTTAAAATAAGCGTAATTAGCTGAAATACACAAACATATTCTTTAAAAAACCTTATTCCAGTATATTCAACCTTAGTAGCTTGGGAAATTGCCAAGACATTAACCTTATTACCTTATTTCACTACTGAACTTGTTTTTTTAATAAGGTAATAAGGTTCGGATTATATTATAGACTCTTTGTACTAAGGTTGAAGAAAAAAATAAAAATAAGGTTTTTTTTGAAAACGATTAATTTTAGTTTAAGCGTTGATTGAATAAAATTTAAATATAGTTGCATAAGAGAAAACTATAATCACACAATCTTAACCTTATTAATTCCTAAAAATATACACCCACACAAAGTAGGGTAGAAGTAGTAAAAAGTAAAAAGTGAACTTAATTATATATTAAAATTTTAAGAAAAATGAGTAAAATTGAGAAAATTGTAGCTCGCGAAGTAATTGACTCGCGTGGAAATCCAACTGTAGAGGTGGATGTATTTTTGGAATCTGGTGTTATGGGACGTGCTTCTGTTCCATCTGGTGCATCAACTGGCGAAAATGAAGCTATCGAATTGCGCGATGGTGACAAAAAACGCTATTTAGGCAAAGGTGTTTTGAAAGCGGTTGCTAACGTTAACAATGTAATTGCTCCTGCTTTGATAGGTGTAGATGCACTTCAACAACGTGGAATCGACAAGACAATGATCGCCCTTGACGGAACAAAAACTAAATCGAACTTGGGTGCAAACGCTATTTTAGGAGTTTCTTTGGCTGTGGCTAAAGCTGCTGCTGAATACCTTGGATTGCCTTTGTATCGCTATATCGGTGGAACAAACGCATATACTTTGCCAGTTCCAATGATGAACATTATCAATGGTGGTTCTCACTCTGATGCTCCTATTGCTTTCCAAGAATTTATGATTCGTCCGATTGGTGCAGCTACTTTCAGCGAAGGTTTACGCATGGGTGCTGAGGTTTTCCATTCATTGAAAAAAGTGTTGCACGATAGAGGGTTGAGTACTGCTGTTGGCGACGAAGGTGGTTTTGCTCCTAACTTGGCTGGTGGAACTGAAGATGCGTTGGAATCCATCCTTAACGCCGTAGAATTGGCTGGATACAAACCAGGTGTTGATGTTACAATTGGTTTGGATTGTGCTGCTTCTGAATTCTACAAAGATGGTATTTACGATTATTCAAAATTTGAAGGACCTAACGGTAAAAAACGTACTTCTGCCGAACAAGTTGAATATTTAGCTGAACTTGCTGCTAAATATCCTATCGATTCTATCGAAGACGGAATGAATGAAGGTGACTGGGATGGTTGGAAATTGTTGACCGAAAAATTAGGTAAAAAATGTCAATTAGTAGGTGACGATTTATTTGTTACCAACGTTGATTATTTGAAAAAAGGTATCGATATGGGTTGTGCTAACTCTATCCTTATCAAAGTAAACCAAATTGGTACTTTGACTGAAACCTTGGATGCTATCGAAATGGCTCACCGTGCTGGTTACACTTCGGTTACTTCTCACCGTTCAGGTGAAACTGAAGACGCAACGATTGCTGATATTGCCGTTGCAACTAACTCAGGTCAAATCAAGACTGGTTCATTGAGCCGTTCTGACCGTATGGCAAAATACAATCAATTACTTCGCATAGAAGAAGAATTGGGCGAATTGGCCGTTTATGGTTTCAAAAAATAATTTCGGAAAATTTGGCAGTCGTTGAACTGACATTTTTTTACACAAATAAGCTGTCTGACATTTCAGGCAGCTTTTTTTGTTCGTATTTTTAAGATTTTTATAAAATAGTTTTCCACTTCGTTAATGCCCGTTAAGCTCCAAATTAAAGTTGTTAATAATCGACAAATATCAATCCCTTAAACAATTAACGGATTGTTTTTTGTGTTATACAGTTTATTAAAAGGTTCTATCCTTTTGTGTGGGCTTTTATATTGTTTAAAATAATAAGGGAAAAAATAGGAATTAATTTCTGTTACTAAGGGGGCTGAAGCCATATTTAATACTTTATCGTAGCCCTTAGTAGAAATGAAATTTTTATAAAGAAGTAATAGGAACGAAATAATATCGTATAATCACATTAAAATAAATAGAAAAATGGAACGCTGACAGAGTATTTCGATGTTCCGTTTTATCGGAATAAACGCTGACGGAGTATTTCGACGTGCCGACTTTTCGGCATAGCGGATAAAAAACGGATAAGAATTTCGACAAGTCGAAATGATTTTCAATCTAAAATTGTCTTATCAGTCATGCTTGCATGACTTAAATCTGTTATAAATCCGACTAAATATTATCCGTTTTTATCCGCTTAATCCGTTAAATCCGTGTTCTATTTCTTTTTCAATAATACGACATTATATTCTTACAATTACTTAGTTAGCCCTTATTCTCTTTTTGTAATCAGATTCATTATAGATTTTGAAACAAACTAAACAAACTTTTGTCTCCCACACGATTCGTCGTAGACCATAAAATAGATTATCGTTTAATTAATACATTAACAAACAAGCATTATGAATTTAAGTCAAAAAACTAAGACTTTGGTTTTCTTTGTTGCGGTAGCTGCCGTGAGTGCAGCCAGCACATTGACCACAAATTACGTTTCGTCAAAGAAAAGTAATGATTTTTCGTTTCAGAACAATGAAGTTCCAGCACGTTATGCCGACTTCTCGAAAGCAGCTAAGGCCATGGATACCGATTTTACTTTGGCGGCTGAACTTTCCATTCATGCCGTAGTTCACGTAAAGACTAAGTCGCCAATGCGGACTCAGCAATTTGGTGGAATGAGCGATCCATTTTTCGAGTATTTTTTTGGACCACAGCAACAACAACGTCAACAACAGCCACAGGAAGTTCCCATGCGCGAGGGTTCAGGTTCGGGCGTAATTATTTCTACCGACGGTTATATTGTTACCAACAATCACGTGATAGACAATGCCAAGGAAATAGAAGTAACCATGAACGACAACAAAACATACAAAGCCAAGTTGGTAGGGGCAGATCCCAATACCGATATTGCGTTGTTGAAAATAGAAGCTGAAAAATTGCCAGTTGTCATTTTCGGTAATTCCGATTCGGTTAGAGTAGGTGAGTGGGTGTTGGCCGTGGGTAATCCATTTAACCTGACTTCCACTGTTACCGCTGGTATTGTGAGTGCAAAAGCCCGCAGTATCAATATCATCAACTCGCCGCTTAAAATTGAATCCTTTATTCAGACCGATGCGGCCGTGAATCCAGGAAATAGTGGTGGCGCTTTGGTCAATACGCGTGGCGAACTGATAGGAATTAATACCGCTATCGCTTCACAAACGGGTACTTATGCCGGTTATGCTTTTGCGGTTCCGGTAAGCATTGTGCAAAAAGTAGTATCTGATATTCGTCAGTTTGGTGTGGTGCAACGTGCCTTACTTGGTGTGGTAATGGGTAATATTACCGACAAGTTAGCCAAAGAAAAAAATCTGAAAACGATGGAAGGTGCTTATATTGACTCTGTGCAACCAGCGAGTGCAGCTGCAAAAGCAGGCATTAAAAAGGAAGATATAATTATAAAGATCAATGGTGTTGATATAAAAACATCGTCTCAGTTGCAAGAGCAAGTGGGAAGATTTAGTCCTGGCGATAAAATTAACGTAACCGTTTTGCGTGATAATAAAGAACTAACCATGAAAGCCGAACTAAAAAACAGTCAAGGTAATACAGGAATTGTATCGTCAGCTGATTCAAGTATAGATAATTTAGGAGCTGAATTCAAGGAAGTAGATGCTAAATTGAAGGAAAAATTCCAGTTAGAATATGGCCTTGAAGTAAAATCGGTGACCAAAGGTAAATTCCAAGAAGCAGGCATCAAAGCAGGATTTATCATCGTGAAAATCAATAATACCCCAATACGCGAAGCAGAAGATATTAAAACTGTTTTGGACGACGCCATCAATACTTCCGATAAATTCAAGGTGCTCACCATTGCCGGACTTTATCCAAACGGACGGATTACTTATTATAATATTAATTTGGCGGATTAAGATTGGGTGAAAGTGAACTTAGACGAAGTTATTGAAGATTTTGATAATTAGCTGAAACTCACTTCAGACATCTTCATCATTTTTAAGAAAAGTCATCTGGCAGTAGTCAGGTGACTTTTTTTGCGTTTGAGAAAGACTATTCGATATTCGTTAGGCAGGTTTTTCACGCACAAGACCTAACAGATTTCAAAAATCTGTTAGGTCTGTTTTCAATGTTTAGTTGCCATTTTTGCATTAGCCTTAATGACTTGAAAGAAATAATTTAAAAAAGATGCCAAAATTTAAATAAGACTCGTTCTTATTTAAGAAATTGACAATAAAATTAAATGATTATCCGCAAAGTGACCAGTGAACATCAAAATATCTGGTTTTTTTAAAACATTAGTTTGAAAATTGAAAACTAAAGTCAATGCTTAAAAAAAACTTTTAAATATTTACTATGATACGTTTTCAAATCTTTCCAAAAGAATGGAACGCTGATAAACGCTGATTTAGCTGATAAATACGGATAATATAAACGATTTCATAAGGATTTAAGTCATGCAAGCATGACTGATAAGAGTTTAATGAAACGAAATCATTTCGACTTGTCGAAATTCTTATCCGTTTTCAATCCGCTAAATCAGCGTTTATCAGCGTTCCATTCCATATTTAATTGTGACTAAACGATATAATTTTTTTCATATATATTAGTCCTGCTTTTAAGGAGATTTCGTTCTGTATACTTTACGGATAATCATTAAAATTAAATAAGAAAATAATTCTGATAAACACACAAGACCTAACAGATTTCAAAAATCTGTTAGGTCTGAAAATATCTTATACAAAGTTTTATCTATTTTTTTTCTTACACAATCCAATCATATATTGGCATCAATTGCAAATCTGCGGCAACAGGGTGACAATGAAGAATTTTTTAAACATTTTAATTATTTTATAAATTATTCCAAATTAAGTTAGTATTTTTGTTGCAATAAGAGGGTCGAAACATTCTATCACCCATTTATTCCCCTTTCCATTGGCAGTAAACACAGAGAACTCCGGAGGGAATTACTGAAAAATGCAAGGTCGGTACTGAAAACTGCGATGTAGGTACTGAAACCTCCAAGAGAAGTACTGAAAAATGCGAGGTCAGCACTGAAAAATGCGAGGTCAGCACTGAAAAATGTGAGGTCAGCACTGAAAACTCCGAGGGAGGAACTGAAAAATGCAAGATCGGTACTGAAAAATGCGAGGGAAGCAGCTTCCCACCCAATTTTCAGTGCTTATTACAAAGATATTTCTCAATAAATTCTCAAATATTTACCTTTTAAATTATTTATCTTTATGGAAAATTCTGAAACCACAAGCCCGGAAGTAACAAAAGCTCCCAAAAACTATCACGACACAATGGACGAATCGATTGTCAAAATGAAATTGACTTTTGGAAATGCTCTGTTGCCCGAAATTTTTGAAGTAATGCAAACTGTAGGCTACACTGCCGAAAAAATTGCAGCACTTAACACTCAACTTTTACATCTTGAAACACTTTGTCAATCGAAAACTCGGGAGTACGCCGAACAAGATGCCGAACAGAAAAAGTTCAACAACAAAAAGGATGAAATTAACGCAGTTTTCAATCAACATCGCTCGCTAACACGTATTCTTTTCAAAGGCGATATTCACGCATGGGTGGCTTTGCAATTGGATATTGCCAATCCCAAAGCATATCCGGAGTGGGTGCAACTGCTCACCAACTTTTATGCACAAATCACAGCCAATGCGCCTTTACAGGCAAAAGTGCTGACCGTGGGCATCACCGCTGCCACAGTATCGGCTCAATCGCAAGCCCTGCTCGACCTGCAAACCCTGAAAGAAAGCCTGCGCAAAGAAACCGCCGAAGCCCAAACCGCCACCAATACCCGCGACCGTGCTTTCGACGCCCTCTATCCACAATATAGCGAATATATCAAGTACGCCAAAATCCTACTTGCCGGTAATCAGGCGTTGGAAGCCATAGGTGTGAAAGTAAAATAGAAATAAATAAATGACTCTTCTAACTGCGAGTGCAACATCAAGATGCACTCGGAGTTACTTGGTCGGTGGCATTTGTTTACAATTCCACCTTCCTGTACTCTTCGGATTTTCAATCCCTTTTTATAAAAAAGACTTGATGAATGTCAATATAGTCTTGTAAAAAAAGAGTTGATTGCAAATCAAAAGAATACTAAGAGTTGGGATTGAAAACAAATCCCGTCATCGGTAGACTGAACTTTAGTTCTTGTTGGAAAGGATAATATCCAGTGGGGCGGGGGCAACAACGCCATCACTATACGCACGAAACCTAACAGATTTCAAAAATCTGTTAGGTTTTAAATTCATTAGCATATTCATTATTTTCATCAGCTCGTTAAATAATATCCATAAAAGCTTGGAAGTTAATTCCTTTTAATTAATTTTGAGGGGCGAAAAATGGGGAATAAAATGCTAAGATGTTAGGGGCAAGCCTCTATTGTACGTAGCGTGTCACATTATTTTTGTTAGGAATTGCGACGAAAACTGATTTACAGAACAATAAATCAAAACGGCACTACAGATAGCCGCCTTAACGTTAGCAGCAAGCCGATAAAAAAACCAACAACTTCTTACAAATACAACCGAACAACTAATTAACAGATTATTATAAATAAAAATATAAAAATACAAATGAATTAATATATTCAGAAAATCAACTATGAAAAGATTTAAAACATAATATTTTTGTTCGTACTGTTCTTTTTCATCAAACTCCTTCAGAAAAATTTCCTCTTATAATAAATTATTAAAAAATAAAAATCATGAAAAAACTCATTTTGCTTTTGTTTTCCGTGTTACTTGTATCATGTAGTAAAGATGATACAAACATCCCTATCAATACAGAAAAAAGTACAAAACTTTCTGTATCTCCTACCAGTATATCAATTGACGATAATTCAGGCACCGCGTATATTAATGTGAAATCAGATACAGAGTGGACCGTTGGAGTTAATAATATAGGAACAAATAGCATAAAAGATATAGACGCTTCTCCTTTATCAGGCAGTAAAGATGGTACTATAAAAGTCAAATATGGTAAACGCACAAATGTCTTGTCCAATGCTAAAGAAAGTGCAACTATAATTGTTTATTATTATAGTTATGGTTACAGGCAAGCAGTAACATCAACTATTCAGAGAAAATAATAATAAACACACATAGATTACAATAAAATTATGTGTCATATATAATCAGCTTTATTTCAGAAGAAATTCAACAAACTCTTAAACTGTGATTTTCAGAGTGAATACTCGCCTAATGGATGGAACTAAAACGACTGAAAAACACGAAATTACGACTGCAAACTAATCATGCCATCTACGAGACAGCGTTCTGCTTGTCAGACAGTTGACTTGGTGGGCGTTGATGGCTATCCTATAAAAAAGAAAAACAACTTAGATAATTATAGTGGAAATTGAAAATGTGATAAAATATAAATGAAAAACAACTTGATAAATGAAAAATAATATGATACTATCCATAATATCATTACTAATTTCAGTTTTGGCAATAATTCTTGTTTGCACTAAAGCTGATAATTTGAGACTCGATTGGAATGCAATAATTGGTATCTTATCAATACTTGTAACCGCATTGATTGGATGGCAAATATGGAATGTTATTAGTTTTGAAGACAGAATAAAAAGAGCAGAATTGAGAAGTGAGGAAATAGTAAAAGAAGCAAGTGAAACAGCATTTAGGCGAGCTTTATTTATGGTTAATTTAACGTCTTCTTCGGTATACATGCAATTAGGAACATTAAATCCAAATGCCGCAATAATCCATTTAGCGTACTCTGCTCAAAATTTTGAATCGTTGAAAAATATCAACAAGAGAGAAGGAGATGAAATTATAGATAAATTTATCTTTAATGCAAACGGTATAATTAATAGTCACTTTACAGAAATTCATGAAAATAATTTGAATCTGTTTACGGAAGAACTTAAAAACAATCTTTTTGCTGATAAACGTATAACTGAATTATTGCTAAATATTGAACGAAAAAAGATGAAATAGAAATATAAGTTTTGATATATAACCTAAAAGAAAAAGAAAATCTTAAAAAAATTGAAACTCTAACCGTAAAAAGAAAATCGAAAGAGTCTTTTTGTATAAATAGTCAACAGAAATGAAAAGAAAAAGAAAAAGAAACACACTCTAATTATCAACGGCCTAGCTGCTAATACATAGGAATTCGTGCGGTCGAGGAACGAGACCCAGCATGAAGTCCCTGTTGAGCTACATTCCCCTTGCAGAGACTTCATTCAACGAGCGTGGAACAGAAAAAGAAGTAGAATTAGGGTGAAAATGCC
>JBBRHJ010000027.1:0-21836 GCA_038222885.1 Bacteroidales bacterium
TATCAATAGAGATTGTTGAAATAGAGGTAGAATTTCCCCGTTAGGGGATAAATGTTAATTCCCTAACGGGAAAGCCAGAACATTTTTGATCTATTTTCTATTGATATTTAAGTCCTACCGGACTAATAAGTCATTTCTTACATCGAACTCAATTAGCATGTCCCTACCCCCACTTCCGAAGTACCCCCCTCCACTTCAAACATGCACCCGAATACTTCCGAACTGCATGCGACCACCTTTGAACCTCGGGCGAGTACTTCTGAAGTATTCGCGAGTACTTCGGAACTGCTCGTTAGTAGTTCTGAACCTCAAGCGAGAACCTTTGAAGTACTCGCTTGCACCTCCGAACTGCCTGCAAGCATCTTTTAACTCCGGATGATCAGTTCGGAAGTGGTTCGTTGGGGTTTGGAAGTAGGCCAGGAGATTGTGAAAAAGGTTTTAAATAAACACGGCTGCGTAATGGATTTAAGCCAAACTTGAATGATTTATTATCTTTGCTTAAAATTAAGTATTCATGAAAATAATTTTTTCGGATAACACACTTTGGGGCTTGCTAAATTTTCGCGGAGGAGTAATAAAACATTTGACTGAGAATGGATACGAAGTTGTTTTGATTGCGCCGAAAGATGAATTATGTGATCTGTCAACAATTCCTGCAAAGGTCAGATACATTCCAATTGAACTTCAAAATATTTCGAAAAATATAGTTTCTGATATCAAATATTATAAAGCAATTAAAACAATCTATCGAAATGAAAAACCTGACTATATTTTTCACTATACCATAAAACCTAACATTTATGGCACTATGGCCGCACGTTCGCTCGGAATTCGATCTTCTGCCATGATTACAGGATTAGGCCACGTATTTACTAAAGGAGGGATAGGTAATAGAATCGCCCGATTGATGTATAAATACGCAATGTCTTTTTCTGAACGAGTTTTTGTGCTTAATGAGTCAAACCGCGATACATTATTGAAAAATAGAGTGGTAAAAAAAGAGAAATTGCTTTGGCTTGAAGGGGGTGAAGGTGTTAATCTCAAACAATTCTCAACCCAATCTGTCCCCAATAATGATAAACCGGTATTTCTTATGGTTACACGGTTGTTGTATGAAAAAGGGTATGCCGAATATGTAAATGCAGCCATTGTATTAAAAGATAAGGCTGAATTCCGAATTATGGGGCCAATCTATTTGCATCCTTCCGGAGTACATCCTGATACTGTTCGGGAGGATGTACTTTCCGGAGCCATAAAACACATTGAATATTCACCTGATGTTGTCAGCCAGATTACTCTTGCGGATTGTATGGTGTTGCCTTCGTTTTACGGAGAAGGTCTCTCAAGGGTATTGATGGAAGGTCTTGCAATGGGAAAACCTATTGTTTGCACGGATATTCCGGGTTGCAGGGAAACAGTTGACAACGGAGTAAACGGATTTCTATGCCAACCCAGGGATTCTGATTCGCTTGCTGCTGCCTGCGAGAAGTTCATTGACTTATCGCCCCCTGAACGTGCAAAAATGGCTACTGAAAGCCGAAAAAAAGCTGAACTTATTTTTGATGAGCAGTTTGTTATTGAAAAATATAAGTCTGTTCTTAGTGGTGGAAAATAGATTTGTTTCGGGTGGCTGTGATTAAGATAATCCTTGAAAAATAGTGAACAAGAAACTGAAGCCGGTAACTTATTTTGAATAGAATGCCGTGTTTCGATTTTTCTCCGGATGTAGTGACAGTCGATTCGTGCCTTCGATAACGGATTAACTTTTTGTCGGTAAACAGTACATTTCCAATTTTTTCAGCAATTAAGCCTATCCATATATCATGAGCTATTAAGTTTTGTGGGAAAGGCAATGAACTCTGCAAAGCATTTTTATCAAAGGCCATGCAGCAGCCCAAATAAGAGTTTTTTATTACATTTTTTAGTAACCCCGACCCAGAATGGAGAATCTTAAAGTATGAATCACCAATAATTTGTTGCTCTACATTGATTAAGATTGCATCATGTATAACCAGATTCACTTGTTTTGTCTCAAAAAGTGCCAGTACTTCCAAAACCTTTGTTCTTTCCCACAGATCATCCTGATCCGACAAAAAAATAATATCTCCTGAAGCATTTCGTAATGCATTTTCAAAGTTTCGGGTTACACGATATATCGTCGGCTGATTCCTGATCGGATTCGTTGTTTTGTTTAAAACTAATTTGATTCTTGGATCACCATACGATAAAACAATACTCCTGGTATTGTCCGTTGAACCATTGTCAGAAACAATAACTTCATCATTTCCTGACAACTGACACAAAATGCTATCAAGTTGATCCTTGATAAATTGTTCTCCATTATAAGTTGCAATACAAACAGAAACTAAAGGCATTTTTTTAATGTAAGATAAATTTGAGTTAAAGAAATTTTACTTTTTATTTACGTTAATAGGATTCAAAATTCTGAAAGCAATTTTAACAAAGCGATTTTGTCTTGTGATCCGGAATTTTACCCTAAGGTATTTTATTATCAGGAATATGTTCTCAGAACTAAATGGTTTGGAATAATTAAGTTGCTTCTTTATTGCAGTCATAAATCCTCGTTTCATTTGCTTGTAATTCCGGCTCATCGACGAGGAATGAATCCGATATGTTGCTAATTGCTCCGGTAGGTAAAACACGGCAGGATTAGTCCTGAAAATATTCATCCAAAAATCCCAGTCTTCATGATTTTTGAGTGTTTCATCAAAGGTAATTTTGTTTTCTTTTAGTATTTTATTAGAGATTAAAAAACAATGGCAAGGGATTGATAAGCTTTTCTCCCATCGGTTTATTAATTCAATTAAGTAATTTTTGGTTTTAAATTCAGGTGAAATGTGATAGGGAAAAGGTTCCAAAAGATTCTTCTCTTTTGATGAAAAATAATTACAATAACTTATCGCATAATTAACTTCAGGATTAATACTTGCTAATTGAAGTTTAAATTTATCAGGGTGTATTACATCGTCAGCATCCAAAAATTGTATATAATCTCCTTTGGCTTCAGCCAATCCTGCATTACGTGCAGAACTTAGACCTCCATTTCGTTTATTTATAGTACGAAAGCGGGAATCTTTTCTTTGCCATTCAATGGCAACCTGCTCTGTAAGGTCGGTGCTCCCATCATTAATGATTAAACATTCCCAGTTTTTATGCGATTGCAAATATATGCTTTGGAGAGCATCAGGTAAATACTGAGCCTGATTATAGCATGGAATAATAATGTTGACCAGGTTTCTCATGTATTATTAAGATTAGTTGAATTAAGCATTAGTGATTTAATAAACCGGTTTATGGAAAACTCTAATATAAAATAATCCAAAAAGCAAATTGAAAAATGCCCACACTTTCATTTTAAACGAACCATAGCATATAACCTGCAATAATGATTTGATGTATCGACTATCATTACTCAATGCAAAATTAATAGCCAGAAAAAAATTTAACCAAGCCTTGGCAAGACCTAAAGATTCGCTCGGGATAAGGGATTCATATTTCTTGAAGATATACAATTCTCTGGTATTCCTTTTCAAATAATCTGATGTAATGTTATTTGAACCAACGGTATATACTCCCAGGCAAGCAGAAACATGGTAAAATCTATTAGTAATCTGAGAAATCCGCAACCACAAATCAAAATCTTCAACTGCGATTAGCATCTTATCCTCTGAAAGATATCCAACCTGCTCGATTAGTTCTTTTCTAACCACAACACTCGAATTGGCTATTCCATTCCTTTTGACCAATAAGTCTAAAAAAACATTCCCGGCAACGAGATCTCGTCCCTTTATGATATCAGTTGAAATCATACTGCCTTTGGAAACTACCAGATCATGATAAATTAAATCATTGTTTTCCAGAAAAGGTAAACATGTTTCTAATTTTTCGGGATACCACCAGTCATCTGAATCCAAAAAGCAAATCCATTCTCCCTTAGCTGCTTTAATTCCATTATTTCGCGGACGAGCCGGACCTCCCCAGTTTTCTTCCCAGATATAAATTATTTCAAGTTTATTTTTAAACGACTCTACTACTTCGGCAGTATTATCGGTTGAACCATCGTCACAAACAAGCACCTCGAAATTTTTGTAGGTCTGTTTAAAGAGCGATTCCAGAGTTAATCGAAGTCTTTCGGCTCTATTATATGTCGGAATAATTACTGAAAACTGATGAGCAAAATTCATATTTGTTTTTGCAAATTTTTGATAATGTTTGCTTTAAATAAGAAATCTAATTGTCAATGTTAATCAATAAGCAATCCCGAAGTGTTTCTAAATAGGCATGTCCGAACTTAATATCGGGTTCCATGTAATTACCTTCGGCCCATTCATTCCATGACTTTAAAAATACAATTCTTTTTTCTTCTGGTTTATTTGCGATTGAATGTAAAACTTGGGTTACATGTTGCTTAAATAATTCGGGTGTTGATCCATCTAAAATATAGCCCTTTCTACCTGTACGTGGCGTATGATCCCAGTTTGGAATAATTGTGGGTATTACCTCATTACGATAATCTTCAGTTCCGGAAAAATATTTCATTGCAGCTTCATATTTATATAACAAAGGTTGATTGAATATTTTTTGTTTTACTTTCGTCAAAAAAGATCTGTGATATTTAATAATATGGGCTAGTCTGATAATATTTACTGAATCATATCCTTCATCCAGGTAATTCTGAATATTTTCAAGTTGATTTGTATGCGCGATAAAATGAATCCCACTTAGTCCATTTTTAATGGAAAGATTTTGCCATAAATCCATAAAATTTTTTGAATCAGGTAACTCATGGGGTGAAAAGATATTAAAAATGGGTCTATCATCAAATTTTATGTAGCGTTGATCAAGAAATGCTGGTAGAACCTCATAAAAATGTTTTTCATAATCTTCATTTCCGGGGTACTCTTGTCTAATTAATGTATTTCTTCCATTAACACCATAATCAAATCCGCTCCAGGAAGTATTCGCCCAAGCTAAGCAAAAAGGAAAATCGGGCTCACCAGAAGCTAAAACTTCATTAAAAGGTCGTTCTAAAAGTCGTTTCCCATTTCCAAACCAATAATGCCAATAACAAAATCCTTCAATACCATACTCACGAGCCATATCTGCTTGAGCTTGCCTTGTTTCCGGCACTCTTAAATCGTAATAGCCTAAATCTGCAGGTACACGTGGTTGGTAATGGCCTTTATATAAAGATTTTGCTTTACCAACATTAGTCCATTCTGTAAAACCTTTTCCCCACCATTCGTCATTTTCCGGTATTGGATGAAATTGAGGTAAATAAAACGCAATGACACGGACTTTCGTATTGTTTATTTCATTCATTACTCTTTCTAATTTATTGTTCGTATCAATTTGGCTGGCGTTCCTGCAATAATTGAGTTTTTTGGGAAACTTTTAGTAACTACCGAATTTGCACCTATAATACAACCCTCACCAATTGTTATATTTGGCATAATTGATACATTTTCTCCTATCCAAACGTTGTCTTCTATAATTACTGGTCCTTTTGATACTAAAGGGCGTTTTGCAGGTGGAATATGTATATGTCTTTCGTCAGCGTATCCATGGTGATGATCGGTTATATAAATGTTACTCGCAAATAACACATTATTTCCAATTGTAATCTTATTTATACAACCTATGTGTACGTTATAATTCATACACACATAATTTCCAATTGTCAGCTCTGGTTTGAATTTATCGTCTCCATAGGTATCCCAGCACTCCAATCTTAACCTTTCGAGAGAATTAAAACCTTCTCCAATAGTTATATATTTCCCGCCTTTTAAATACATTGGTCGTTCAATTAGTGAATTCTTGCCGATTGACTTAAATTCACGGGTTAGCCAAAGAGTGTATATTTGATTAAGGCGTATCTTCAATTTCCAGGCAGTTGAAGGTCTGTAAATGGAAAGACCCCATTTTATGATCGATTTAATAATATGCATTAGAGACTTTTTCATTGGGTTGTTTTAGCATGGATTTCATTAGATCGTTTCTTTTTTGCAAAGATGATCTTTTTTGTCTTTCTAAGAACATTAAGAATTAGCAGATAAAGTATTCCAAGATAGAAATAGGGATTATTCTTGTAGCTCGTTCTTAAAATGTCAAATGCATTATTTTTTTCAAAAATAAATTTGTTGTCTTTTGATAGTACAAGTATTTGATACCAATTCATTAAAAAATACCTAAACAATCTGTATTTTTCTTTACGAATGACATACTTGTTCAGAACGCTGGCACTCAAGTATTCGTCATACAATGATAAATAATTTACTCCAAATGTCTGAAAAACATTATATCCACCCTTACTACCTAGTTCTGCAACATTATAATAATCGTCAAACTGAATAATGGCAGATTTATTTTTAGTTATCTGTCTAAAAGTCCAATCAGCATGAGGGAATTGAAGGTGTGCTAATCGGTTTTTATTTTCCAATACTTCAAAATCCTTACGCCAAATGCCAAAATTTGAAATCCAGGTTACCCAAAAGGAAACATTTGAAACTAATTCATTAAGATCTGAGCAACTAATTGATTTGTTCGAATTTGAAAAGCTTATGTTTTGATAAAAGAAAATGGGTTTCATTCCGATCCTTTCCAGGCCCAGAACATCCAAAATCAATTTCAGAACACCAGACCTCAGTGTCACCGTGTCGTTCATGAGTTTTAAATATAGTCCTCTTCCCATCGACAAAACCATATTCATATTCAGATCAGGACCAATATTTTCAGGTAATCGCTTGTATTTAATATTTTTATACTGTATTAGATATTTAGAAACTAATTCTTGGGTACAATCAGTGGAACAGTTATCAGATATCACAATTTCAACACTTTCATCAAATGCCGGATCTTTGATGTATCCTTCAAGCGTTTTCGCTAAAATTTCTCCGCGATTATATGTGGGAATGCAAATTGAAAGTATTGGATAATTTATTGTGCTATTCCCAAATGAATTTTTATTCATGCCTTTCTTACTTAAACAGTAAAACTAATTATTGACATCATTACTTTTATTTAGAATGCAGATTTATGAGCTATTGAATTTGACTTATTATGAAAATTGCCAATTATTTTATGAATTTGCCAATTATTTTTATTTGAATTAGTTCTGATAGATTTATTATTTTATTTAGTCTGTAACAACTATATATTATTGTTGATATCATTAATGCAAGACTAATAATGTATTGGGTGTAATTTTTTAAATACAAAACATTAATCATTGCCATAAACGTTGCAATTCCAAATATGATAATATATCGTATGTTAATGCTACTAAAAGAGAAATTTCCTAGATATTTTGCACTAAAAAAGACGGATATTAGTTGGATAATGGCTGCTCCAAAATATGCAATTCCAAGGATGTTAAATCCAAAATAATTCCAGCCAAAAAAAATAAGTGAAAAATAGGTAATAGCCCATGTGGCGTTAATTAATAGACTGAAAAAACCTTTGTTTTTTGCTAAAAACATTACCCCTATAGGCCATGAAATAAAAATAAAAAAGGAACCTGCTAATTGCCATTGCAATGTAGGTATTGCTGTTGCAAAATTCGAGCTATATAAAAGCTGTATTGCAATTTCACCAAAAGCAATTAGTGATATTATCATTGGAGATCCAATGATGAGAGCCATCTCCATTTGTTCATTAATTAATTTATTTGAAGCAGTATCGTCTTTGTTCATTGCGCTTAGACGAGGAAAGAAATCAGCAAGCATAGCATTAAGGACAATGTTAATGTAAACATTAGATATCATCCATGCAGCTTGGAAATAGCCCACAGCATCGATACTCATCTTAGTGACAATAAATGCCCGAATTGCATACATAGTAGCAGTTGCAATTAATCCAGATGTCACTATAAGAAGTCCTAGTCGAGCCATATTCCAGCCTTCTTTCAATGTTTCTGTAAACGAAAGAATAGGCTTTTCTATTTTGATTTTGCGTACGAATAACCATGATACTAATAAGGTTATGACAGAAGTCAACATAATGCCTGGTACAATGCCATCAATGCCAAGCCACCAATAAAGCGGTAGAGTAATTGATGTGCTTAGCAATGTTCCATAAATGGTTGCTTTAGCCATTAGTCCTATTTGCCTAAGCCCCTGTAAAAGTGCAACTTGACCCGACGAAATACTTGTGATAAACAAAGTTGTGGATATGATAGCTATACTTAAAGCATAACTGCTATCACCAAATGAATAGTTGCTTAATGGGATGCAAAGAACAACAGTGGACAACATTCCAAGAAGGCCAGTACCTAATGCCCATCTACGTAATATAGTGATTGTTTTTTCTATCTTCTGTTTACTATTTGAGGCGGATGCTTCTGCAATATCTTTTACTCCACTAAAATTAATTCCAAATCCTGTGGCGTTGCGAACTAAATCAATAGTAGCTTGTAGCATACTCAAAATGCCAATGCCAGAAGGCCCAAGTAAAATAGCAATGACTTTTGTACGAGCGATGCCAATTATTATTGAGAATATTTGAGCACCGCCTACTATACCCGTTGATTTGAGTATCTGTTTATGAGATTCATTCTTTATATGCATACTTTGAAAAGTCTAGCTCAATGTTTCTGTAGAAATAAATTTCAATAAATTCAATTTAAGCAATTACATATTGATCTGATTTTGTTAGGACATTATTTCGTATAGGTTTGATTAGAACCTATTGAACTTAGATTAATGGCGAATGATTCGTCTTAATATTGTCTTTAAAAGTATTGCAAATAAATGCATTTTAAAGTTTAACCGTTGTGGAAGTGATTTGAATCGCACTCTAATAACTTTATTAGAATATTCTTTGTAAAAATTCAATCCAATATTAATTAGCTCTTTTCTTTTGATTTCCCTGCTTTCCATAAAATAATGTGCACACAGGTCTTTTCTGCTCATAATAACCTTAAAGCCAAAAGTAGCTGCATTTAATTCTCGAAAAAACGAATTAATCATCAACTGTTTTTTATACTTCTCTATAATTTGTAATGAATGTATATGATCTTCAAAATTTACAGCCAACTTAAGTCTGGTTTGTGGAGAAAAAAAAGCCTTTTTAGAGTTGCCATTTGTTGTTGCAGATTTGTGCTTGGTAACTACTTTTGCTTCCGTTTCAGGAGAGAATAAAGAGTCATGATAAATTGCCCCATCCCCCAACAAGCATAATTCAGCAAAGACAAACTCAAGTGGGAACAAATCGACATATTCATAATTGGAAAATCGGTCAACAATCCTAATTAGTTTCAATAAGTCATTTTTAAAAAAATAACCTGTCGGATGTCGAGATAAATAAGCCAAATTATTTATTGCATGATAGCCCATAGTAAAGGACTCAAATAGTTGTTCCGACTTAGAATTGAACATACAATAGCCGCATGAAATTACAGTATTCTCAAGTAAAAAATGCTTAAACTTACTAATCTTTTCTGGGTCAACATGATCATGATCAGTCATAAAAACGAGGTATTTTCCTCTTCCTTTATCTAATACATTGACCATATTGAAGAGTGCACCCATATTTTTTCCATTAGAGTAAACACGTAGTCTTTCATCATCAATTTCACTTATGATTTTAAGAGTTTCATCGGTAGATCCATTGTCCAATAAAGCAACCTCAATATTTGAGTCTCCGCATCTTAATATACTCAATACAAGTCGATGTAAACTCTTTGCATTGTTGTAAGTGGGGATGCAAAAACTTAATTCGATATCTTCAACCATTTTCTGAAATTATGTTTTTTATTCCTTATTATTTTTTGACACCCAATCAAACATTCTTTTGACACCATCAGTTGAAGACACTTCAGGATTCCAGTTAAGCAGTTTTTTAGCCTTGGCAATATCTGCAATAAAAACCCGTTGATCGCTTTCGCGCGATGGTAGTTTGATGTAATCTAGCTTTATTTCAGCAGTATTTTCCAACAAAGTGAAAAGCTCAAGTAAAGAAAGGCTATTATCAAAACCTCCACCCACATTGAAAGCCTCCCCTTTGGCCTTGTCAATATTAAATACTGCCGACATATAAAGGAGCTTCATGTCTTCAGCATGGAGGACATCACGCACTTGTTTACCTGTTCCTGAAATGGAGAATGGTTCTTTTAATATTTCTTTTTTAGCTTCGTATGCTTTCTGGCAGAACCATCCAATCCAACCTTGATCATATGTGGCGAATTGGCGACCACCATACATTGATGAATGTCTTAAAACTACCGTATTCAACCCGAAAATTCTTGAATAGTCAAGCATATACTGATCAGCTGTACCCTTTGAACAACCATAAGGTGAATGAAAGTCAATTTGTGTTTTTTCATCAAATCCATAAGGTTTATCAATACACTCATATCTGTTATCAGTTTCACGATATTCAAATTGTTCCAGATCACCATATACCTTATTGGTTGATGAATAGACAACAATAGCATCTTTTGCATAAATACGAACTGCTTCCAATAGATTAAATGTACCTAAAGCATTAATTTCGAAATCCATCCTTGGATTAGCAATGGAGCTAGTCATTGCAACCTGACCTGCCAAATGAAATATAACATCAGGCTTATATGATTGAATTATGCGACAAATATCATTCTGATTCCTAATATCACCATATTCGTAGATGAATTTTCCTTGGCTCTGAAGCCATGACAAGTTTTTACGTGAACCATCACGATAAAGATTGTCAAAAATAATTACATCATCATTTCGACAGATTGCATCAAAAGCCAAATTGCTACCTAAAAAGCCGCATCCACCTGTAATCAATAATTTCATTGTTATGTTCCTTTAATTGTTAATTTTAATCCTTGCTCTAGAGTTACATGACATTTCCACCCCAAAGCTTTCAATGCAGTTATATCTGCTTTTGAATTCATTACTTCACCTTCCCTGTAAGGAAATGCTCCAAATATAAGTTTGGTTTTTGAACCAGTTACCTGATGAACTGTTTCCACGAATTTTCTTATCGAAATGGAATCACCACTTCCAACATCATATTCAGAAAACCATTGTTCTGATGTATCTTTTTTTGTCAATACAGTTAAATAAGCTGATACAACATCATCAACATATATAAAATCACGGCATTGTTCACCAAGTGTCAAATTCAATGATGCGGTGTTAGAAATGCAATTATCAATGACGTATGAGGTAAACTTCGAATTATCATCCCCAGGACCATAAAAATGCTCTAATCGCATATTTATGAATTCAATCATCTTGTGCATCGAATAAAATTTACCCCATTCTAGTAGATGATTCTTTGAAAGAGAATAAAGATTCAAATACTTATCAAGAATTGTATCCGTATTTATAAATTTCTCAACCTTAGCTTTGCTTGCAGCATCTAGAAGTCTAAGTGGAAAACTTGTATTTGCATTAAAAATTTCTAAAGTAGGTTCATTATTTCTTCCATAACATGTTGCTGTATGTATAACTATATCAACTCTTCCATGAATTTGGAATACTGAAGAAAAATCTAAATCTTCAAGATCATATAAATGAATTTTTGATGCTATTCCAGCTATTTGTTTAAGTGAGGATGACTTTCTTTTAATTGCAATAACTTCAAATCCTCTGTCGATCATCGTTTTAGCGAGATTACTTCCTAAAAAGCCTGTCGCACCGGTTATTAAAACTCTGAAATTTTTCATGATTTTATTTCTTTATTGATCTTCCTCAATAAGAATTAATTAAATCTTGGCTCCATCTCTGTTATCGGGCTGCCAAACATCATTTTAGGGTAAACATTGGTATGGATATCCATCGATACGTTTAATAAAAACGGTTCAAGGGGTTTCTCCCATAAACGCATAAGACCATCTTCAATATCTTCCGGGCTGCTAATTGTAAAAGCATCAATTTCGTATGCTTTGGCTACTTTTTCAAAATCGGGTGCACTATATCCGTTTACAGTCGATTGATAACAACAGTCGAAATAGGCGTCTTCGAATTGGCGGATCATTTGTGCAATTGCAAAGTTTCAAGATCAGTTAACTTGCTAACAATAAATTCCTTAATTTGGGAAGCATCTGTTAGGGCATTTTGCATGTGGTACTCTTCGATTTCAAGAATGTTTGGATACCTTACTTCAGAGGAGTAAATGGTTAAATCACTACAATTCAAAATTATCTTTTCAAAATCGGGATCGTAATTTCTACAGGCTTCACAAAGAATAACCAAATCATTCGTTTTTTGTAATTTCCCATTTTTTGTAGCAATATAACCTTTCAGCATTTTTTCGGCGCATTGCTGACAATGATAACAAACAATTTCGAGCTTTGGCTTTAATTGTTGAGATAGGATCTTTGCTGCTTCAAAGTCGTTTTCAGCATATTCGAACCATTTTAGTCCTTCTTTATTATCCATAAATTTTTAGTCCTTCGGTTGCAATTGAATATTCGAATGTGGAAAGATTGTCTTTTCTATTGTTAAAATCATTGATGTCGCACACCAAAATATCGACAGGAATAAAGATTTTCTTCAGAAGCAACCTTCTCGCCTGTTGGGTTATTTCAATTTTCTTTTTGCCTTTTAGATCAGCAACAATAAATATATCAATATCGCTATCGGTATTTGCCCTATTTTGAGCATGTGACCCAAAAAGATAAACCTGACGGGCATCGATACCGGAAACCAATATGTTTGAAATTTGTGTGCCTATTTTTTTTATATTTCGGTTCATTGCCTATCGATTTTTATTCAAAGGTAGTTATTTTCGGATTATTGAATATTAAATTTTAGGTTCCATCTCTGTTATTGGGCTTCCAAACATCATTTTAGGGTAAACATTGGTATGAATATCCATTGACACATTTAATAAAAATGGTTCAAGGGGTTTCTCCCATAAACGCACAAGGCCAGCTTCAATGTCTTCCGGGCTGCTAATGGTAAAAGCATCAATTTCGTATGCTTTGGCTACTTTTTCAAAATCGGGAGCGCTATAGCCATCCACTGTCGATTGATAACAACTGTCGAAATAGGCATCCTGAAATTGGCGAATCATCCCCAGACAATGATTGTTGAGGATAACTATTTTAATGGGCAGATTATTTCTGCGTATCGTTTGCAGCTCCTGAATATTAATTTGGAACCCACCATCGCCAGCAATGCATACCACCGGTGCTTTATCCAGAGCGAATGAAGCACCAATTGAAGCAGGAAGCGAATACCCCATGGCACCCATGCCCCCCGAGGAAAGGAATCGTTGTTCCGCAGTTAATTCAATGGATTGTGCTGTCCACATTTGGTTATTTCCAACATCAGTAGTAAACGCTCTGGCTGCTTTTGAGCGTTGCGACAACAGATGAATAAAGCTATTGGGATTAATTCCTTTTATATTGCTTAACTCTTTTATATCTGGCATTTGTTGCCTGATGTGTTCGATTTCATTAAACCAATCCGATTTTTTATTTTCCGAATGCCCATTTTCGTTGGCCAGGCTCAGAAATTCAGTAATATTTGCGTTTAATATTTTACAATCATTGAACCGGCTATTTAGTTCAGCTTGGTCAATGTCAATGTGAAAGATTATTTTGTCTTTTTGAAAAGATTCGATATCAGAACCTGTTTGACGAAGATCTAAACGGCTTCCCAAAACCAGCAACAAGTCGCAAGTTCCTAATGCATAATTGGCCCATCGGTTTCCATATGTACCGATAAAGCCAATTCTGTTCGGGTGATTGTATTGAATAGCATCCGTTCCGAGTAACGAGCACACTACAGGTAGCTGGTGTTTTTCAATAAATTCAATGAAATCGTTGGTTGCATTGGCCAGGCGTACGCCGTGTCCAACTAAAACAAGTGGTTTCTTACTTTTCTGAAGTGCAAAATTCAAATCTTCAATGAAAAGTTGAATCGAATCACCAGAGTTTGTTTTGGTATTGTCGGTTAAACTTACTTTGCTTTCAGATGTACTGATTTCATCTTTTTGCAAATTCATAGGGATATCGATCAAAACAGGTCCCGGACGTCCTTGCATGGCAATTTCCCATGCTTCCTCAAATATTTTCGGAATATCATTGGCCTTTGTTACGGCATAGGCAGCTTTGGTAATTGGCCTAACAATAGATACGATATCGGTTTCCTGAAAGCCAATCTGGCGGGTAGCTTTTTCCCCCTTTTGTTCGTTAAGGTTAACTTGTCCGGTTATAAAAATTGCTGGAACTGAGTCGAAATAGCAACCCCCGATTCCGGTTATTAAATTTGTTGCCCCGGGACCGCTTGTTGCCAAGGCAATGCCTGGTTTATTTTTAATCCGTCCATAAGCATCAGCTGCAAAGGCTGCAGCCTGTTCGTGGTGCATACTAACAATGTTGAATCCACCCTCGCGGCTAAGTTCATCCACGATCCGTGTAATCATTCCTCCCTGTAATTCAAAAACGGTGTCGATGCCTTTTTCTTTAAGGAAACGAGCGATATATGTTGTGACTTTCATGGTTGGTTCTCTTTGTAATGCTTAATTGTATTCAGCAATCCTTCGGTCATATTCTCTTCTATGATATTTGATCGAAACATTTTCTGAAACTTTGAATTATCACCGGCAATATACATATTTTGTCCTTTTCGATATGGAAGTGCTCCAAAAAGAAGCAATTCCTGAGACAACCCAAGTATGGAAACAACCTGCATTAAAAGGTCTTTTAACCTGATCGGTTGAGATGCACAAAGGTTGTAAACTCCTGATTTGTTTTCCAAAGATTCGACAACTGTATGTAACTGATCAACAAAATCGCCTATGTAGAGATAGTTGTATTGCTGTTCGCAGGCGGTTAATTTTATTGGTTCTTTTTTTAACAGTTGTGAAATTACTCCTGGGATTAGCCATGCCGGATTTTCATTCTCTCCAAAAACTGAGAAAACCCGGATCCAGTACCACTCTACATTCGTATTGGAAAATAATGATCGAAGATAATTGGCTGTCAGTGTTTTCACAGCACCATATGCATCTTCAGGTGATGTTAATGTTTCTTCTGTAACAGGAAATTTGTGTGAACCATATTCCGCCTGTGAACCCAAGGCGATTATTTTTTTAATGCAACATTCATTTGCCAAATCAAACAATTCTTTTGAGAACCAGAAATTGCGAATTTGCACTTCCCAGTTATTTCTTTGCAAAGCCTCAATACCTTCCCATGCAGTATGAATAATGAGATCAGGTTCGATTTTTCTGACAATTTCTTTCCAATTTGAATCGCTGATATTAATCCAATTTATTTTGTCTTTAAAACGCAAACATTTCTCAAAAGATGAAGAGTCTCTATGCGTAGCAAATACATTGTATCCCTTTTCTACTAACTTACGGGAAATATGAGAACCTATAAAACCAGTTGCTCCCGTTATAAGGATTTTCATAAAATGCGAATTACACGAATTAATACGGATTACACGAATTTACTCCCAGTCATCAGTGAGAATATTACCGATGGCAACTCCTTTATCGATTAGGGTTTGCTTAAATGTTTTAATCATTGCTGGCGGACCAGATATGAAATAGTTGCTGTTTGAGCCATTCTCGTTGCAAATGTAGTCGATGTTGATCACTCCAACTTGATCTTCGTAATAATATTTCACCAATTTATCGGGGTTCCGTAATTCATCTAACGCATTTTCGTAGATATTGAATTCTTTCGAACGGAATCCAAGGTATATTTTAGGGTTAATGTATTCGCTGAAAGATTCGTGGGTAAATAGCGAGAGGAAAGGGGTGATGCCGGTCCCTCCTGCGATAAAAACGGTATTTGTTTTATTGTGAGGCTGGGTAAATAAGTCACCATAAGGAAGTTTGAGCCAAACTTCGGAACCCATGTTGAGTTCCTTTTCCATTTGTTTGGTGAATTCGCCTTTAACAGAGTAAGTAATCCGGATGGTTTTTCCCTCCGGGTTACTTTGCATGGAAAAACAACGGGAATCGGGCCACTGGCTTGCACCATCGTAATCAGGATCAATAGCAATATGAAGGAACTGGCCGGGATGATACTTATACGGCCGATCTAAGGATTCAAATTCCAATGTATATATATCCTTAAAAGGATTAAGGATTGATTTAATAATTGATTTGTATTTCTTTGCTAGCATATTCTTTAGATTTCACGAATTTTTCACGAATTTCACGAACGGGGTTCAATTGACAATTCGTTTATAAGTTAATGATGGTGTGCCAAAATTGATTAGTAACCCAAGTTTGAAGTGAGTTGCTTTTACATTATTCAATGTTTGTTGACGATCGGCATCAATCAAATACTTTGTGGCTTTTAGTTCGATAATGATTGAATTAAAACATACAAAATCAGCGCGAAAGTATTTGTTCAATGGTTTATCTTCATAGAATACAGGTAGTTTTTTCTCTTTTTCATAAAAAATATCTGCATTTTTTAGTTCAAGTTCCAATGCTTCAGAATATACACTCTCCAAAAATCCAGCTCCAAGTTTTTTGTGAACTTCCATGCAAGCTCCTATAATCTTGTAACTTTCTTCTTTAAAAAGTATTTCCATCATCGAAGCATTCGTGTAATTCGTCCTAATTCGTGTAATTTGCAACAAACGAAGTGAGAATTTCCTCTGTATAGACAAACATCTCATTTGTCAGTCCAGGGTATGTACCCAAAAAGAAGGTGTTGTTCATGATGTAGTCGGTGTTGTTCAGGTGATCGGCAATGCGGTAATTCTTATTTAGGAATCCCGGTTGTTTGGTCATGTTACCAGCAAACAAGTTGCGGGTTTCAATGAGTTTCGCATTGAGGTGTCCTGTTAATTCATCACGTTTAAAAGGTGCAGAATCTTTCAAAGTTACAATAAATGCAAACCATGCCGGATCGGATCCTATTGTTGCTTTGGGTAAAATAAAGTAGTCAGGATATTTTGAAAAAATGCGGATCCATTCATTGAAATTCTCTTTCCGGCGTTCACAAAAGTGTGGCAACTTAGCTATCTGAGCCACACCAATAGCGGCCTGAATGTCTGTCATTTTAAGATTATATCCAATTTCGGAATACACATATTTATGATCGAACCCGAAAGGAAGATTACCGAATTGCTGAGAGAAACGTTTTCCACAAGTGTTGTTTTCGCCCCCAGCGCAATAGCAATCACGCCCCCAGTCGCGGAAGGCACGAACGATTTGCGCCAATTGTGAATCGTTGGTACAGATTGCACCACCTTCACCTGTAGTAATGTGATGGGCCGGATAAAATGAAATGGTAGAAAGATGAGCAAAGGAACCAGTCTTTTTACCTTGATATTCGCTTCCAAAAGCATCGCAATTATCTTCGATAACCCAAAGATCATGTTCTTTAGCCAACTGCATCACTGCATCAATATTGAATGGGTTTCCCAAAGTGTGTGCAATAAAGATACAGCGTGTTTTCGGGGTGATCGCCTTGTGCATCATTTCCACATCAATGTTGTAGGTTGGAATTTCTACATCTACAAATACCGGAACCAGTCCGTATTGAATGATGGGAGTAACTGTTGCCGGGAATCCTGCAGCTACAGAAATCACTTCGTCGCCGGGTTTTAATCGTTTGTCACCAAGCTTTTCTGAAGTTAATGCAGAAAAAGCAAGGAGGTTAGCAGATGAACCGGAATTAGTGAGTAGAACATGCTCAACGTCGAGGAATTCGGCAATTTTTTCGGAGAATTGTTCTGAAAATCGGCCTTCGGTCAACCAAAAGTCGAGCGATGCTTCAACTGCATTGACTATTTCTTTTGTGTCGAATACGCGTCCGGCGTAGTTTACACGTGATTTGCCGGGAATGAATGTGGATGGTTGATGTATTTTATTATATATACCATCTACGCTGATATGTGCTATCTTCCGAAGAACTTCACTTATTTTTAGTGTTTTAAGAACTGCAACTTTATTTCGTGCAATCCTTTCGGGACTGATTGTAATCAATTTATCGCACCTGATGACACTATTTTGTTTGATAATTCCTTCCTGCAGGTTCGACTGTTCAAAAGCAACTGCATAGTCGCTCCAAATATAGTTTTCGACTTCGGAAGTTACAAATGCAACCAACAGATCGCTTTGGATATCGGAAGTGCCAACAATTAATGCAGGTCTAAATTTTGAGCCTTGTAAATTCGTGTAAGGAAAATCGAGTAATACGATTTCGCCGATACGGTTTTTATTTGAGTCCAAAATATTCCTCCCAGTTAACGTTTTTATCATCTTGAGTGTCAAAAAACGAATTCAATCCAATTAATTTATATTCAGCTTCACTGTCCTTTTCCATAACCATAAATTGTTGGGCCGGAATGGTTAATTTTTCAGGTTCATTATCAGGCTCAACCACGATGGTAAGTTTTGCCTTCCTGATTTGATCGGGCATTTGGTCAATTAATGTAATTTTCCCGTCTTTGTAATCGGCTTTTATTGCTAGCATATCTATAATTTTAAAAGTTTCATTAATTCTCCTGGTGAAAAACTTTATGGTTTTTTTATTACACAGAGTTTCACCGAGGATACACAAAGTTACACAGAGTTTCAGAATTATTTTCAGAGTCACACAAAGTGCTTAATTCGAGAAATTCGTCTTACTTCGTGTAATTCGGGTTATACGAAGTAGTCATCTATTTGTTGTTCAGTAACAATGCGCATGTTTTCACTGGCAATGAAGGCTTTGTTCCAATCGACAATGGTTTTCAACGTTGTTTCGATGTTCCATTTTGAAGTCCATTCGAGTTCGGCTTTTGCTTTGGAACAGTCAAGTTTCAAATAATTGGCTTCGTGCGGTTGGGGATTCGTATCTACTTCATAGGAAGCTTTCTCTTCCCATAATTCACAGATTATTTTCGTGATCCATTCCACATTTTGAGCATCGTTGTCATCGGGTCCGAAATTCCAAGCCTGGGCATAAGCAGCACCTTCGGTATAAAGTTTTGCGGCCAAAGTAAGGTACCCTGTTAATGGTTCCAATACATGTTGCCAGGGACGAATAGCATAAGGACTACGAATCCTGACTTTTTCTCCTTTGGAGATGGCTCGGATAAAATCAGGAATTAATCGGTCATTGGCCCAATCGCCACCACCAATTACATTTCCTGCACGGGCAGAAGCCAAAGCAACGCCATGCTTTTTGTAATCTTTGGGGTTGAAATAGGAATTACGATAAGCCGAAGTAACCAATTCAGAACATCCTTTGCTGTTGGAATATGGATCATATCCTCCCATCGGTTCATTTTCACGATAGCCCCAATGCCATTCACGGTTTTCGTAACATTTATCAGTAGTTACATTTACAATGGCTTTTAAACTTTTGCATTGGCGACAGGCTTCCAAAAGATGCACGGTGCCCATTACATTAGTCGAATAAGTTTCGATTGGGTTCTTGTAGGATTCGCGAACCAATGGTTGTGCTGCCATGTGAAAAACGATTTCAGGTTGCACTTCCTGAATTACTCGATTCAGAAAATTGTAATCACGGATATCGCCAATATATGAAGTAATGATGTCGTCTATACTGGCTTCCAGGTATAAACTTGGATTGGTGGGTGGATCAAGGGCATAACCATAAACATTAGCGCCAAGTTTATGAAGCAGTAAGCAAAGCCACGAACCTTTGAATCCCGTATGGCCTGTTACCAATACTTTCCTGCCTTTATAAATATGAAAGATTTCAGGTGTCATTATTTATTGCTTTTCAGTTAATACGTTTGCACGATTGTGTTGATTGTTCGTTTTAGATTGCTTCACTGCGTTACCAATGACGGTAATTTTGTGAAAATTTGCTCTAATTCATGAATTTGATCATTACCAGCGTATCCAGGGGGCTCTGTTACTTTCAATGAGTTCTTCCAACTGAATTTTATCACGCTGGGTATCCATTGGTTTCCAAAAACCTTCGTGTTTATATGTATAAAGTTCTCCTGCATTGGCCAATCCTTCAAGGGGCTCACGTTCAAATATAATCAAGTCACCATCCGGTACAAAATCAAATACTTTTGGTTGACATACAAAAAAACCGGCATTAATCCAGGCTCCGTCTCCTTTGGGCTTTTCCAGAAATGAGGTAACCATTTCATTCTCGTTCACCACCAATGAGCCATAGCGTCCTTCTGGTTGCACGGATGTTATTGTAATAGCTTTACCGTGCGATTGATGAAACTTAACCAGATCAGGAATATTTATGTCAGACACTCCATCGCCATATGTCAATAAGAATGGCTCATCGCCAATGTATTTTTGCACTTTTTTAATACGTCCACCAGTCATTGTGTCCAAACCAGTATCTACTAAAGTAACTTTCCATGGTTCTGCATGGTTGGCGTGATGTGTAATGGTGTTGGTCGTCATGTCCACAGTCATATCCGACATGTGTTGATAGTAGTTGGCAAAATATTCTTTGATCATATATCCTTTATATCCACACAAAATGATGAATTCGTGAAATCCAAAAGAAGAATAAATCTTCATGATATGCCAAAGAATTGGCTTTCCGCCAATTTCAACCATGGGTTTTGGTTTTAAAGTTGTTTCTTCCGAAAGCCTAGAACCAAGCCCACCTGCAAAAATTACTACTTTCATAAGCTAAATTTAATTGTGTTATTGCGCAAATTAAGTCTGAAATCTTCCTGGGAATGAAACAGAATATGGCATTTCAAAGCTAATGTCTTTTAAAGCCCAGAATTCTTCTACCTCGTTCCCGCCGATTAATTGCCCGCCGGTAAAGAACTTTTTGGCATCGCCAACTGTTTGCCGGGCTTTGTTAACCAACACATCGCGCAGGGCAGTGTAACTCTCGCGCTGGTGCCCGATAAGGTAAGATTTCCCGAGGTTTTCTACTTTTAGATTTGGTTGCATAATTTCTAGTTTCACAGTGTTTCACAGAGTTGGCACAGTGTTACACAGAGTTTTATATTTATTTTTTTTACACCGTGTTCCACTGTGTAATTTTTTTTTTTTCGTTTCACAGAGTTCCACGGAGGAAGCACAGAGTTACACAGAGTTTTATTTTTATAAAGTTACACCGTGTTACACCGTGTTCCACTGTGTGTACACTGCGTGACACTGTGCAATATTTTTTTTGTTTCTCAGAGTTTTACTTTGACATGACGATCAGGTTGGCGAATGCTGATATTTTACAAATCCAAATATTTCCACAGTTGTAATATTGATTCGATATACGATCGTATAACCTTTGAATATTAAATCCCGAATATCTTCATCATCGTACCATATTGATTTGCGGTGCTTTCGCGGATTTGAAGGTATCGCTTTTATCATACTAAAAAGTTCATTTTTAAATTTTCGGGAGTTAGCCGGGTTATTTAGGGCAATAAAGTCAAGTTGATTCTCCAACCTGACGATAAAAGTATCCTTAAAGATGATCTTCATGCTTTCTGATCCGGGTTTCAAGTCTTTGTTCAGCTTCATTGAGCGTTAGAAAGCTTGCGTTACCGCTGATAATTTCATTTAATTCGGCATCAAGGTATTCTTTTGTTAAAGCGAAGTTGGGTTCATCCATAACTATTTCAAGTTCATCTTTTGAGAATTTACTTAATTGTCGGATAAGCTTATCGTAAATCCGATCGTCAATTTTTAATTTTAGAGTATGCATGGTCTTCGTTTATTAAAATCCAGTTCCAAATTTATGAATTTATTGCTGAATACTAGTTACACCGTGTAACTCTGTGTACCTTTTTATATTAGATTACAAATCGTTTGATTCCATTCTTCAAACTTTTCACATTGAAGTTGATTAATAGACTAACTTTTTTATCGGCGAAGCGAAGATAAGTCAATATTTGCGCAAAATGAACATCTGTTTAAAAGTCGTTGTTTTTCTTGACTCACCCCTCGCTCGCATCGCT